>NZ_JBVJKF010000012.1:160416-247296 GCF_055585365.1 Streptomyces sp. NPDC053432 | reverse complement strand
AGTGCAGTCGCGAGGGTCTCCAGGTTTGTCGTCACAAACGAACCAACGAGACCCTCGCTTTATGCGCCCGAAGACTTCGGACTTACTCGTCTAGGGCCGGACATAGGCCGCCAACGGCCACTCCAGGCCCTCAATGTCGGCGCCTGCGGGCGGTCTTGGGTGGAAAACACCCCAAACAGCGGCCAGACCGAGGTGTACTCGGGTCAGACACCCGAGTGCACGAAAAGACCCATCGAAATGCCCCAATTGAGGCGATATGGGGATGGGTTTGCGGTGACGGCCTCGCCCTGTGGCGGATACAGCTCGGCCAGGCCGAGGTTCCTCCCTGCTGCCCCCTTCCCAGGCCCCTTTTCCCTCCTCTTTCCTCCCCATCGTCCCCCTCAGCCCCAGACGGGGGCCGGACGCCGTCGTCGAGAAGCGCGTAGCGATCTGGGGCGGCCTATGCCCGGCCCAAGACGACCGTGGACGCCGTCAAGGAGGAGCGCGTAGCGATCTGGGGCGAGATCAGCCCCGGACGGGGGCCAGACGCTGAGAAATGAGGAGCGCGTAGCGATCTGGTGCGCCCTTCCCGCCGGTCAGGCTCTTGTGGCCGAGGTGGGGAGGGGTGCCGGCCGTCTGCCCGGCCCGCAGGGCGAACAGGCGGCCCGAGGGGCGGCGCCCCCCTGGACCACCTCGCGCATCTCTGGCCGGGCCGCTTATGGGCTCTTCCGCCCGGCCCGTTCTTTTGGGGGTTTCCCGACAGTCCTTGTCTTTCCGTGGCGGGACGGCCTGTCAAGGGTCGCCGAAGGCGATCGCGCAGCGACGCGACGACGAAGGAGGAGCGCCCTTGACAGGGCGGCCCGACGCGGAAGGACTATGGGACTGACGGGAAACCCCCAACCCTTCCTCGCTCCCGACCGGCCGGGGCACCGCCGAACCCGCGCCCCCACCCCCGACCCACCCCTCCGGCGAGCCCCACGTCACCGCCGCCGCCCGGAGCTCGGCCCGAACGCATCAGCCCCCTCCGCCAGCGACACCCGCCGCGCGCCCACCCGCACCCGAGGGGGCGGGTGGGCAGCCGCTGACCCGGGGCGGTGGCTCGCGGGGGGGGGTGAAGTGCGGAGTGCGCGTGCGGGCGTACCGGCCCGGCCCGGCCCCGCGCCCGCGCCCGCGTGCGCTCGTACCCCCCCTACAGGTAGTCCTCCAGGCGGCCTATGCGGTAGCCCTGTTCCTGGATGCGCTGGAGCATGCGGGTCGTCATCTGGATCTCCGTCGAGCCCTTGAGCTCGGAGGGGCCGCGGAAGTGGGCCAGGATGATGTCGCCCGGTTTGAGGGCGGAGCCCTCGGCGTACTGGAAGTTGTTGATCTGCATCGAGACCTTCCACAGCACCATGGACGAGACTCCGCACTCCGAGGCGGCCCGGAGGGTGTCGTCGTTGTAGTTGCCGAAGGGCGGGCGGAAGAGCGGTGGGCGCTTGTCGAAGCGCTTCTCCAGGCGCTCCTGCTGGCCGCATATCTCGCGCTTCTGCGCCTCGTAGGAGAGGGTCCGCAGATTGGGGTGGGTCAGGGTGTGGTTGTTCACCGTGCTGCCGGAGCCGTTGTCGCGGAGCTTCTCGAAGTGGCCGTAGTCCGACGCCGCCACATTGTCCGTCAGGAACATGCTGATCGGCAGCTTGAGGTCGGCGGCCATCTTGAGGAACTCGGGGTCCTTCTCGGCGCCGTCGTCGAAGGTCAGGAAGACGGTCTTCTCGCCGGCCGGGACGGGTATTCGGTCTATGACCGGGACCTTCCCGGGCGCCGCCTTCGGTATCTGCGGCTTCTGGGCGGGCTTCGGCGCGTACTGGAGGGGCGCGGTCAGGCCCCACTTCTTGTACGCCTCGTCCGAGGTGCCGGTGCTGCCCGTGCTGCCGGTGGCGCCCGGGGACGAGGGGGCGGACGAGCCGGCGGCCGCCGTCTCCTTCGCCCCCGGCTTCTCCTCCGCCGTCTTGCGGCCGAGCCGCTCGATGGGGTCCACGCTGTCCCCGCACCCCGCAAGGGACAGCGCGAGCGCGCCGGCCGCCAGCGTCCCGGCTACGAACCGGCGCGCGTGCTTCACAGATAATCCTCCAGCCGTGCCACGGCATACCCCTTGTCCGTGACGGTCTTCATGACATGACGGATCATGTCAGGCATCGTGCCCTTCCAGTCCTCCTTGCCGCGGAAGTGCGTGAGGATGATGTCACCGGGGTGCAGATCGCGGTCCCACTCGCGGTAGTCCATGCGGTTCGTGAACGCCTCGGCGTTCCACAGCGGGACGGCCTTGATGCCGCAGGACTTCGCCGCCTTCAGCGTGTCCTGGTTGTAGTTGCCGTACGGCGGCCGGAAGAGGGTCGGGCGCTTGCCGAACTCCTTCTGGATGGTGTCCTGCTGACCGCAGATCTCCTCGCGCTGCTTCTCGTACGAGAGCGCCGGCATGTAGCGGTGGTTGAGCGTGTGGTTGTTCAGCGTGACGCCCGCCGCCTGCATCTGCTTGAAGTACGGGTAGTTGTCGCGCACGAGGTAGTCGCTGAGGAAGGCCGTGTACGGGATCTTCAGCTCCTGCATCATCTTCAGGAACTCGGGATCCTTCTCCGCGCCGTCGTCGATGGTCAGGAAGACGACCTTGTCCTCCGTCGGAACCGTGGTGAAGACCGGCGGCAGGTTCTCCTGGTCCTCCACCTCGAAGCCGTCGCGGGTGGTGATCTCGGGCTTCGTCTTCGGGGCCGCGGGGGCGGTGAGCGGCGTCTTGGCCAGGCGCCACTTCTTCGCCGCCACGACGCGCGCCTGCTGGGCCGCCTTCAACTGCTCCGCCTGCGAGACGACGGCGCCGGCCGCGCCCTCCGCGCCCTTGGCGGTCTTGGCCTTCTCGGCCTTCTCGGCCCCGCCGGAGCCGGTGGATCCGCATGCCGTCCCGAGGGCGGCGACGAGCAGGGCGGCCAGGGCCACCCCGAACCGGCCGTGCGGGATCGCCGCACGCCGGTGACCGTGTTGCGCCTTATCTTCTTTTTGTCCGACTAGCTGCATAGCTGCGCATACTGGCACCTGCGGAGCGGCCTCCCGGGAAGACACCGCGACGGGCCGACGACGTTCCTCCGAGCTTCCATCGAGTGGCCCACAGCCGGGCCCGTAGCGGCTCCCCGGACCCGCCGTCGCCGACAATGGGGGCGTGACCCCCGAAGACTTCGCCGCCCTCCTGACCCCCGAGGGCCGCGCCCTCCTCGACTCGCTCCGCGACTACGACCCCGCCCAGGAGCTGGCCGTGGCCACCCGGCTGCGCCGCGAGCACCCCGCCGGGCTGGTCTCCGCCGCGCTCGGGCAGGCCCGGCTGCGGCAGCGGGCGGTGGCGAAGTTCGGGGCGGAGGACGCCTTCCGCATGTACTTCACCTCCGGCGGCGGCGAGATGGCCACCCGCGCCTCCGTGGCCGCGTACCGCGCGCAGCGGCTGGCGGACCTCGGCGTCCGCAGCGTCGCCGACCTGTGCTGCGGGATCGGCGGGGACGCGCTCGCGCTCGCGCGGCTCGGCATCCGCGTGCTCGCCGTCGACCGCGACCCGCTGACCTGCGCCGTCGCGCGGGCCAACGCCGAGGCGCTGGGGCTGGCGGACCTGATCGAGGTCCGGGAGGCCGATGTGACGGAGGTGGACACGGCGGGCTTCGACGCCGTGTTCATCGATCCCGCCCGGCGCGGCGGCATGGGTTCAGGGGCCGCGCGAAGCGCGTCGATGAGGGGTGGTGGCCGGGGGACGGGTGGGCGGGTGTTCGACCCGGAGTCCTACTCGCCGCCGCTGTCGTGGGCCGTCGGGACCGCCAGGGGCGCCAAGTACGCCGCCATCAAGATCGCCCCCGGGATCCCGCACGAGGCCGTGCCCGAGGAGGCCGAGGCCGAGTGGATTTCCGACCAGGGGGACGTGAAGGAGGCCGTGCTCTGGTTCGGCACCGCGCCCGGCACGGTGCGCGCCACCCTGCTGCCCGGGCCGCGCGCGCTGCACACCGCCGATCCGCTGCCGGATCCGGAGGCGGGGCCGGTGGGCCGCTGGCTGTACGAGCCCGACGGCGCGGTGATCCGCGCGCACCTCGTCGCGGAGGTCGCCGAGCAGCTGGGCGGCCGGCTCATCGACCCGACCATCGCCTACGTGACCGCCGACGAGCTGCGGGCGACGCCGTACGCGACGGCGTACGAGATCACCGACGTACTGCCGTTCGGTCTGAAGAAGCTGAAGGCGCTGCTGCGCGAGCGCGGGGTGGGCGTCCTTACCGTGAAGAAGCGCGGCTCGGCGATCGAGCCGGAGGAGCTGCGCAAGAAGGTCAAGCCGCAGGGGCCGAACTCGGCGACCGTGTTCCTGACGCGGGTGGCGGGAGCCCCCTCGATGCTGATCGGCGCCCCGGCCGTACCGCCTGCCGTACCGCCTGCGGCGAAGCACGAGCACTGACCGGCCGGCCGCCGTGGGCCCGGGAACCCCCGGGGGGCGGACTGCCGCCGTGAGTCCGGGCCGGTCGCCGTGCGGGCGGGGGAAGCCGGCATCGGCCGGGCGCCGTGCGGGCCGGGGAGACCCGCGACGGCGTCGGCCGGCCCGGGTGGCTCGGGCCGGCCCCCCGAAGTGCGTTGCGTGAGCCGTCGGGGCGGTGTCGGAGGCTTGTCCTAGCCTCGGGCGGGAGACCCGTACGTCACCCGTCACCGGAAAGGCAGCCCCATGGCCCCGGCTCCGCAGAAGATCACCACGTTCCTGATGTTCGAGGGCAGGGCCGAGGAGGCCATGACCTTCTACGCCTCGCTGTTCGACGACGCCGAGGTCATCGACATCAGCCGCTACGACGCCGACGGGCCCGGCGAGGAGGGCACCGTGAAGGTCGCCACGTTCGCGCTCGCCGGGCAGCGGTTCATGTGCATCGACAGCCACGTCAAGCACGGCTTCGGCTTCACGCCGGCGATGTCGCTCTTCGTGGAGTGCGAGAGCGCGGCGGAGCTCGACCGGCTCTACGCGGCCCTCGCCGAGCAGGGCTCGGAGCTGATGCCGGTGGGGTCGTACGGCTTCAGCGCCCGCTTCGGCTGGGTCAACGACCGTTTCGGCGTCTCCTGGCAGCTGAACCTGGCGACCGCCTAAAGGGTGTTGCGAACGTCCTGTGCGGGGCCCGCGGTGTCCGGTGCGTGCTCTCGGCGTGCCGGGTGAAGGCCCTCGTACTGGGCGTGCTCGGGGCTTCGGCCGGTGCGGCGAGCCTGCGTCCCGGGCGCCCTGGGCGCCGTGCGGGACTCTCGCAACACCCCCTAGGGCCCCGGCCGGCGCCCCGGCCGGAAGGCGCGCAGTGCCCAGCGGTAGTGGACGACCGCCTTGGCGAGGCCCAGCAGGCCCGTGATCCACAGGATCTGTCCTGTGCCCATGCCGTACGCGATCTCGCCGTACGTCGTGCGGCCCGGGCGGGCCGAGCCGGCGGCGCCGAAGGCGATCCACAGCCCGACGGCGCCCAGCGCGAGCGAGGCCAACAGCCAGACCAGGCTCAGCCCGGGCGCCCGGAGCCGGGCGTCCGCGACCGGGTCCCGGTCCGACTCCACCCAGGCGTGGAGCAGTTGCCGCACCCTACGGTCCTGCCGGACGCCCCGGACGAGCCAGAACCCGGCCGGGATCAGCACGCCCACGCCCAGTACGGCGTAGATGAGGCCGTGGACGTACGAGAAGACCTCGTGCCGTTCCAGGGCCATCCAGGCGGTGCTGACGAAGGCCCAGCCGAGCACGAAGACGGCCGCGACGGCCCACAGCAGCAGCAGCCGCCCGATGCCCAGGCTGCGCCGGCTCAGGTCCTTCAGGAACCGTGCGCGGTCGGCCCGCAGCACGGCGTCGTCCAGCCAGGCGCGCAGGTGCGCGGGCGGCGGCAGGGGCGGCAGGGGGCTGCGGGGCATGGACATGACCATATCCGCCGCGTACCGGGACCCTACGGCGTGGTCTCGACCGACTCGAAGCGCCAGCGGTGGACCGCCCGCGTGATCAAGTCGGCCGCCGGCTCGGGCAGTTCGGGGAGCTCGGCCGAGACGCCCTCGGGCGTCTCCCACCAGGTGATGACGAGCACCCGGTCCTGCGGGGCCCGGAACACCTCGCGGCGCACCGGTTCCCGGGCGAGGACCTGGGCGCGCGCCCACTCCAGCAGCTCGTTGCCCCGGCCGCCGGTGGCCCGGGCCTCCCACATCAGGGCTACGGTGCTCACGAGTACAGATTGTCCTTGCTCAGCTCGTGCACGTGGTCGTGGTCGGGTCCATGACCGTGACCGTGACCGTGTGCGTGCCCTTGGCCGTGCGCGTGCCCCGCTCCCGGCACGTGCGGGTCCGTGACCGGCAGCGAGGAGTCTGCCGACAGGTCCCAGTCCGAGGCCGCCCGGTTCCGCTTGACCATCTCCGCGCCCAGCGCCGCCACCATCGCGCCGTTGTCCGTGCACAGCTTCGGGCGCGGCACGCGCAGGACGATCCCCGCGGCGTCGCACCGCTCCTGCGCGAGCGAACGCAGCCGGGAATTGGCCGCCACGCCGCCGCCGATCATCAGGTGGTCGACGCCCTCGTCCTTGCACGCCCGGATCGCCTTGCGCGTCAGCACGTCCACCACGGCCTCCTGGAAGGACGCCGCGACATCGCGCACCGGGACTTCCTCGCCCGCGTTCCGCTTCGCCTCGATCCAGCGGGCGACGGCCGTCTTCAGCCCGGAGAAGGAGAAGTCGTACGCCGCGTCGCGCGGCCCGGTCAGCCCGCGCGGGAAGTTGATCGCCTTGGGGTCGCCCTCCTTCGCGAGCCGGTCGATGACCGGGCCACCCGGGAAGCCGAGCTGCAGCACGCGCGCGATCTTGTCGAAGGCCTCGCCCGCGGCGTCGTCGATGGTCGCGCCGAGCGGCCGGACGTCGGAGGTGATGTCGGGGGCCAGCAGCAGGGAGGAGTGCCCGCCGGAGACCAGCAGCGCCATGGTCGGCTCCGGCAGCGGCCCGTGCTCCAGCTGGTCCACGCAGATGTGCGAGGCCAGGTGGTTCACCCCGTAGAGCGGCTTGCCCAGCGCGTACGCGTACGCCTTGGCCGCCGATACGCCCACCAGCAGCGCGCCGGCGAGGCCCGGGCCGGCCGTGACCGCGATGCCGTCGAGGTCGCGGGCGCTGACGCCGGCTTCCTTCAGGGCGCGTTCGATGGTGGGGACCATCGCCTCCAGGTGGGCGCGGGAGGCCACCTCGGGCACGACGCCGCCGAAGCGGGCGTGCTCGTCGACGCTCGACGCGATCGCGTCCGCGAGCAGGGTGGTGCCCCGGACGACGCCGACGCCGGTCTCGTCGCAGGACGTCTCGATACCGAGGACGAGCGGTTCGTCAGCCATTGCTCTCACTGCTCTCAGTTCGTGCTTGTGCGGGGTCGGTCAGTCGCATGACGACCGCGTCGATGTTGCCGGGCTGGTAGTAGCCGCGCCGGAAGCCGATCGGCTCGAAGCCGAAGCGCTCGTAGAGCTTCTGGGCACGGGTGTTGTCGACCCGTACCTCCAGCAGCACCTCGGCGCACTCGAAGGCGGTGGCGGCGCGCAGCAGCTCGGTGAGGAGCCGCGCGCCGAGGCCGGTCCCCCACTGGTCGCGGGCGACGGCGATGGTCTGTACGTCGGCCAGGTCACCGGAGGCGGCCAGTCCGGCGTATCCCACGAGCCGGCCGGTCGCGGGGTCCTCGGCGACGACGTAACGGCGCGTGGACCGCGGGCCGCGGGCGTGGGCGAGCTCGGACCAGAACATCCCGGCGGACCAGGCGTCGTCGGGGAACAGCTCGTGCTCCAGCTCCAGCACGGGCGCGATGTCCCACCAGCGCATCTCGCGCAGCGTGTGGGGGGCCGCCGGGGTCACTGGGGTCACGGGGGTCACTGAGGGGTGACCACCTTGTAGTTCTTCGGCACCTGGGCGTCGGGCCGGCGCAGGTAGAGCGGTGTCGGGGGCAGGAACTCCTGCCCGGCCGCCAGCCGTTCGGCCGCCAGGGAGGCCAGTGCGGCGGCCGACTGGTGCTCGGGTTCCCGCGCGCCGGTGAAGACGTCGGGGTACAGGAGCGCGCCCTGGCCCACCGAGGGCAGTCCGGCGACCTGGTCGGCGATGTCAGCGGGGCGGTCCACGGCGGGCTCGCCGACGCGCGTGCGCGGGTCCTCGTAGCGGGCCCAGTAGACCTCCTTGCGCCGTGCGTCGGTGGCGACGGCGAAGGGGCCTTCGATCCCGGCGGCCCCGGCCGCGTAGGCGAGGCCGTCGAGGGTGCACAGGCCGTGCACGGGCACGCCCAGCACGGCGGCGAAGGTGGAGGCGGTGACGAGGCCGACGCGCAGGCCCGTGTAGGGGCCCGGGCCGACGCCGACGACGATGCCGGTGACGGCTTCGAGCTTCACCCCTGCCTCGGCGAGGACCTTGTCCACGGAGGGCAGCAGCAGCTCCCCGTGTCGGCGGGCGTCGACCTGGTTCGACTCGGCGAGGACGGACTCGCCGTCGTGCAGGGCGACGGTGACGGCGGGCGTGGCGGTATCTACAGCGAGCAAGAGCACGCGAACAGCCTACGACTCCCGCGGCCCCGGCCCTTGCGGCCGGTCGAACGGCGGCCCGGCTGCTACCTTTCGACGCAGGTGTCGGTCCGGTGTTCGGCGCAGGTGGCCGGTCCGGGCGACGGGTCGGATCGGAGAGGTGGAGCAAGGTGGCACGCAGCAGCTCGGGAATCGTGGCCGGGCTCACCGCCGCGGCGATCGCCGCGGTCGGGTTCCTCGGCTACCAGGCCTCGGCGACGGCCCCCGCGCATCCCCCGAAGGCGGCCGGGGCGCAGCCTTCGCCCGCTCCGAGCCAGGCTCCCGCGAAGCAGGACCCTGCGAAGCCGGTGGCCGTTCCCGAGGGTTCCGGGACCGGTACGCGCGTCGTGTACTCGGTGGGCCAGAAGCGGGTGTGGCTGGTCGGACCGGTCGGGCAGGAGCCGAAGTCGTTCGCGGTGATGCCGAGCACCGTGCACCCGAAGGCGGGCACGTACACGGTCGGCTCGCGCTCGGGCACGGTGACGGGTTCGGACGGGGTGCCGATCGAGCACGTCGTGCGGTTCGCGACCACCGAGGGCGTGGCGGTCGGCTTCAGCGCCCGCGTGGACGGCGCGACGCCCGAGCCCGACCCGAACAAGAAGACCGGCGGCATCCGCATGGCGCGCGCCGACGGCGACGCGATGTGGGCCTTCGCGACGATCGGCGCGAAGGTCGTCGTCGTCCCGTAGCCGATCGCCCGCGGTTTCCCCCGCAGGTTCACCCGTACGTGTGACTCAGGCCGCTTCGGACTCCGTGGCGGCCCGTTCGCGTACGCCCTCCTGCGGCTCGTCCCCGTCCGGTGCGCCGGCCCGCGCGGACGGCGGCGTCGAGACGGCGGTGGCGGCCGCTCCCGCGGCGAGCAGCGCCCGCATGGACACGGCGGAGGCGGACGCGGAGGGGCGGGGGTCGCGGGGTGCTCCTGCTGGTGCCGGCATGGCTGCTGCCTCCTGGGCCCGGGGACGCCGAACTTAGGCATACCTAAGAAACGCTCGATACCATGTCATCACGAGCGCTGCCGTGAGCGCAATATCTTGCCGACGCGTTGTCGGGACGTCTGCCGGCGGACCGCCCCCGGGACGGTCCCCCTACTCCGAGAGGGCTCCGGCGAGCGCCTCGACCCCGGCACCGGCGGCCCAGCGCGCCCCGATCCCGCGCACGGACACCTCCCGTACGTCGTCCAGGACCTCCTCGTGGCCGACCGCGCGCGCGATCACCACGTGCAGCCGGTCGTCGGAGAGCTCCTCCACCTTGCCGTCGCCCCACTCCACGACGATCACGGACTCCGGCAGCGAGACGTCGAGGTCCAGGTCCTCCATCTCCTCCAGCCCGCCGCCCAGGCGGTACGCGTCCACGTGCACCAGCGCCGGGCCGCCGCTCAGCGAGGGGTGCACGCGGGCGATGACGAAGGTCGGCGAGGTCACGGCCCCGCGCACACCCAGGCCCTCGCCGAGCCCGCGCGTCAGGGTGGTCTTGCCCGCGCCCAGCTCGCCGGTCAGCAGGACGAGGTCACCGGGGCGCAGCAGCCCCGCGATCCTGCGGCCCAGGTCCTGCATGGCGTCCGGGGAGTCGACGGTGATCCGGGCCTGCGTGCCGGCACTCCCGGTGCCCTCGCAGTGCCCGGCCTCAGGTGCCGGTGCTGCCTGGCTGCGATGTGCTTCCAGCGGTACTTCTTCCATGCGGGCCAACGTTAGTCGCTACGGGGACCGTCACCGCGCCGGTGCGGGCCAGCAGCTCCATGAGCAGCAGGGTCACGGTCTCCGGGCGTTCGAGCATCATCAGGTGCCCGGTGGACTCCAGGAGCACCAGTTCGGCGCCGGGCAGGGCCTCCTTGATGGCCGTGCTGTGCCCGGGCGGGGTGATCATGTCCTTGTCCCCGGCCATGACGATGACGGGAAGGCCCTCGAAGTGCTGGAGCGCCCCGGACTTGTCGTGGGTCTGGAAGGCCGGGTAGAACTCGGCGACCACGTCGATCGGGGTGGCCTCGATCAGCCGCTCCGCGAAGCGCGCCACGGCCGGGTCCACGTCCTTGGAGCCGAACGAGTACATCTTGATCATGCCGGCGAACAGGTCCGCGGTGGCCCGGCGGCCCTTCTCCACCAGCTCGACCTGCGATCCGAGCGCCTTGAGCACCCCGGGCAGCAGCCGGCGTACGGCTCCCACGCCTACGGAGGGGAGCCCGTACGTCACCTCGCCGAGCCGGCCGCTGGAGGTGCCGACCAGGGCCACGCCGACGACCCGCTCCCGCACCAGCTCGGGGTACTGGTCGGCGAGGGCCATGATGGTCATTCCGCCCATCGAGTGACCCACCAGGATCAGCGGACCCTCGGGGGCGGTCGCGTCGATCACGGCCTTCAGGTCGCGCCCGAGCTGGTCTATGGTCAGCGGCTCGCCGTCCGCCTGTGCCAGGCCCCGGGCACTGCGGCCGTGGCTGCGCTGGTCCCAGTAGACGGCGCGGACCACCCCGCGCAGGGCGGCGCGCTGGAAGTGCCAGGAGTCCTGGGAGAGGCAGTAGCCGTGGCAGAACACGACGGTGGGCCGGGGCGCGGGCTTGCGCCGCAGCCGTGACCGGGCCGGCTTGGGGTCGCCCGGGAGCTCGTCGATCTCGTAGTGGAGCTCGGTGGCGTCCTCCGCCCGGCAGACCCCTTCCGTCCCGCGCAGGGACCCGTAGTCCCCGGCCGCGTCGAGCGCGAGGCGCGCCTTCATGCGCATGCCCCGCCCGACGGTGATCCGTTCGACCGCGACACCGGCTGCCGCGCCCGCGGCCATCACACCGATCGCGGCCCCGGCCCAGCCGGCCTTGCGCCAGTTCTCGCTCACGCCGCCGCCCTCACTCCGCTCAGCCGCCGAGGTACACCCGGGGCACCCGGCCACCGATACGGGTGACGATCTCATACGCGATCGTGTGTGCCGCCTGAGCCCAGTCCTCGGCGGTGGGTTCACCGCGCTCCGCGTCCCCGAAGATGACGGCTTCGTCGCCGACGCGGACGCGGTCGCCGTCTCCGTCCAAGTCGACCACGAACTGGTCCATGGCGACGCGCCCGGCGACCGTACGGACCTTGCCGCCGACCAGGACCGGACCGGCGCCGGACCCGTGCCGCGGGACGCCGTCGGCGTAGCCGGCCGGGATGAGCGCGAGGGAGGTCTCGTGCCCGGTGACGTAGTGGTGCCCGTAACTGACGCCGTGCCCGGCCGGGACGGTCTTGACGAGCGCGACGCGGGCCTTGAGGGTCATCGCGGGCCGCAGCCCGAGCTCGGCGGGCGTGCCGAGTTCGGGGGCCGGCGAGACCCCGTAGACGGCGAGGCCGCAGCGCACCAGGTCGAAATGGGACTCGGGGAGGGTGAGGGTGGCGGGCGAGTTGGCGATGTGCCGGACCTCGGGCTCGACGCCCTCCTTCTCGGCGTAGGCGAGCATGTCGCGGAACGCGGCGAGCTGGAGCGGGACCGAAGGGTGGCCGGGCTCGTCGGCGCACGCGAAGTGCGACCAGACGCCGGTGACGTTCACGGTGCCCTCGGCCTGGGCGGCGACGGCCGCGGTGACCAGCTCCTCCCAGTCGGCGGGCTGGCAGCCGTTGCGGCCGAGGCCGGTGTCGGCCTTGAGCTGGACGCGCGCGGTGCGGCCGGCGGCGCGGGCGGCCGCGCGGACCTCTTCCAGCGCCCACATGCCGCTCACGGAGACGTCGAGGCCGGCCTCCACGGCCTCCCGCCAGGGCCCGCCGGGGGTCCAGAGCCAGCACATGATCCGGCCCTCGACGCCGGCGGCGCGCAGGGCGAGCGCCTCGTCGGGGGTGGCGGTGCCGAGCCAGGTCGCACCGGCCTGCTGGGCGGCCTTTGCGCAGGCCAAGGCGCCGTGCCCGTAGGCATCCGCCTTGACCACGGCCATCACCTCGGCCCGGGGGGCCCGCTCGCGCAGTGCGCGCACGTTCCCCCGTACGGCGTCAAGATCGATCTCGGCGTACACGCGCGTGGCTGTCTCGTTCATCGCCCCCAGTCTCTCAGAACCCTTCCCGGGCCCATGGTGTGGCCGCACCGTCGTGCCTCAGCGGGCTTCGGGGCTCCGCCCCGGCCCCCGGTCCTCGAACGCCGGAGGCACGTCCAGCCCGTCCGGCGTTCGAGAACCGGGGGTCCGGGGGCAGCGCCCCCGGCAGCGGCGCCGCGCACGCGTCAAGGGCGGCGGACATCGCGCCACGCGTCCGGAAGGGCCGCGGCCACGTCCTGGGCCAGGAGGGGGCCACCGCACAGGCGGGCCGCCAGGCCGTGGAGGTAGGCCGCCACCGAGCCGGCGTCCACCGCCGACAGGCCCCCCGCCAGGAGAGACCCGGCCAGTCCGGACAGCACGTCGCCGCTCCCCGCGGTGGCCAGCCACGGCGTCCCCGTCGGGTTCACCCGCACGGGCGAACCCCCGGCGGCCACCAGCGTCGTGGAGCCCTTCAGCAGCACCGCCGCCCCGTAACGCCCCGCCAGATCCCTTACGGCCCCCAGCCGTCCCGCCTCCACCGACTCCCGCGGGACCCCCAGCAGCGCCGCCGCCTCCCCCGCGTGCGGGGTCAGCAGCGTCGGGGCGGTCCGCGCCCGCAGCGCCGCCGCGTCCAGCCCGCGCAGCCCGTCCGCGTCGACCAGTACGGGCACGTCCTGCGCCAGCAGATCCGCGACCTCCCCGCCGCGCCCCTCCCCCAGCCCCGGCCCGACCACCCACGCCTGCACCCGGCCCCGCCCGATCAGCGTCTCCGGGAAGCGGGCCAGCACCGCGTCCGCGGCCGGCCCCACGTACCGCACCGCGCCCGCGCCGCCGCGCAGCGCACCCGCCACGGCCAGCACCGCCGCGCCCGGGTACTGCGCGGACCCGGCGACGATCCCGACGACGCCCCTGCGGTACTTGTCGCTCGACGCCGTCGGCACCGGCAGCAGCTCCGCCACGTCCGCGTGCTGCAGGGCCTCCGCGTCAGGCGGCGACGGCAGCTCCAGGCCGATGTCCACCAGCCGCACCGCGCCCGTCCGCGAGGCCCCGGGGTCGATCAGGAGGCCGGGCTTGTACGCCCCGAAGGTCACGGTGACGTCGGCCGTGACGGCCGCACCCGCCACCTCCCCGGAGTCGGCGTCGACCCCGCTCGGCAGGTCCACGGCCACCACCACCGCGCCCGCCGGGATCCGCTCGGCCAGCGCGGCCGCCGCCGGCCGCAGTCCGCCGCGCCCGCCGATGCCGACCAGTCCGTCCAGCACCAGGTCGGCCCGGGCCGGGACCTTCTCCCCGACCCGCCCCCCGGCCGCCCGCAGCGCCGCCAGGCCGCCCGTGTGCATCCGCGCCGGATCCATCGGCACCGCGGTCACCGAGGCGCCCCTCCGGGCCAGCCGCGCGCCCGCGTACAGCGCGTCACCGCCGTTGTCCCCGGCCCCGACGAGCAGCACCACCCGGGCCCCGTACACCCTCCCGAGCAGTCCCGCGCAGACGGCGGCCAGCCCGGCCGCCGCCCGCTGCATCAGGGCGCCTTCGGGCAGCCGGGCCATCAACTCCCGCTCGGCGCCCCGTACCGTCTCCACGCTGTAAGCACTACGCATGGATCAACCCTCGGCGATCACCACCGCGGAGGCCACCCCGGCGTCGTGGCTCAGCGAGATGTGCCACGACTTCACGCCCAGCTCCGCCGCCCGCGCCTGCACCGTACCCGTCACCCGCAGCCGGGGCCGCCCGCTGTCCTCCACGTACACCTCGGCGTCGGTCCACAGCAGACCGGCGGGCGCGCCCAGGGCCTTGGCCAGGGCCTCCTTCGCGGCGAACCGCGCGGCGAGCGAGGCGATCCCGCGCCGCTCGCCGCTCGGCAGGGTCAACTCGGAGTCGAGGAACAGGCGCTGCGCCATCCTCGGAGTCCGTTCCATGACCTCGCCGAACCGCTCGATCTCCGCCACGTCGATCCCGACGCCGATAATCACAACGAGAACCCCAACTACTCCACCGTCACCGACTTCGCGAGGTTACGCGGCTGGTCCACCTCGTTGCCACGCGCCGTCGCCAGTTCGCACGCGAAGACCTGCAGCGGCACCGTGGCCACCAGCGGCTGGAGCAGCGTCGGCGTCACCGGGATCCGGATCAGGTGGTCGGCGTACGGGACGACCGCCTCGTCGCCCTCCTCCGCGATCACGATGGTCCGCGCACCGCGCGCCCGGATCTCCTGGATGTTGGACACGATCTTGTCGTGGAGGACGGACCGGCCTCGCGGCGACGGGACGACCACCACCACCGGCAGGTCCTTCTCGATCAGCGCGATCGGCCCGTGCTTGAGCTCGCCCGCCGCGAAGCCCTCGGCGTGCATGTACGCCAGCTCCTTGAGCTTGAGCGCGCCCTCCAGCGCCACCGGGTAGCCCACGTGCCGGCCCAGGAACAGCACGGTGTCCTTGTCGGCGAGGGAGCGCGCGAGCTTCCGTACGGGCTCCATGGTCTCCAGCACGGTGTCCACGGCCGCGGCGATGTCCGACAGCTCCCGGACCACGGCGCGGATCTCGTCGCCCCACTTGGTGCCGCGCACCTGCCCGAGGTACAGCGCGACCAGGTAGCAGGCCACCAGCTGCGTCAGGAACGCCTTGGTCGAGGCGACGGCCACCTCGGGGCCTGCGTGCGTGTAGAGCACCGCGTCCGATTCGCGCGGGATCGTGGACCCGTTGGTGTTGCAGATGGCCAGCACCTTGGCGCCCTGTTCGCGTGCGTGCCGCAGCGCCATCAGGGTGTCCATGGTCTCGCCGGACTGGGAGATCGCGACGACCAGCGTCCGCTGGTCGAGGATCGGGTCGCGGTAGCGGAACTCGCTCGCCAGCTCCGTCTCGCACGGGACGCGCGTCCAGTGCTCGATGGCCAGCTTCGCGATCATGCCCGCGTGGTAGGCCGTACCGCACGCGACGATCACGACCTTGTCGACCTCCCGGAGCACCGACACGGGGATGCGCACCTCGTCCAGGCTCAGCGAGCCGCTCGCGTCGATCCTGCCCAGGAGGGTGTCGGCGACGGCCTTGGGCTGCTCGGCGATCTCCTTGAGCATGAAGTAGTCGTAGCCGCCCTTCTCGGCCGCCGAGGCGTCCCAGTCGACGTGGTACGCCCGCACGGTCGCGTCCGTACCGTCGAAGTTGGTCACCGTGACCCCTTCGCGGCGGAGCTCTACGACCTGGTCCTGACCCAGCTCGATCGCGGACCGGGTGTGGGCGATGAACGCGGCGACGTCCGAGGCGAGGAAGTTCTCGTCCTCGCCGACGCCCACCACCAGCGGGGAGTTGCGGCGGGCGCCGACGACCACGTCGGGCACGTCCGCGTGCACGGCGACGAGCGTGAACGCGCCCTCCAGCCGGCGGCACACCTGCCGCATGGCCTCGGCGAGGTCCCCGGTGGCCGAGAACCGCTCCGCCAGCAGGTGCGCGACGACCTCGGTGTCGGTCTCGGACTCCAGCCGGTGCCCGCGCTCGGCGAGTTCGGCACGGAGCAGGGCGAAGTTCTCGATGATGCCGTTGTGCACCACGGCGACGCGACCCGAATTGTCCAGGTGCGGGTGGGCATTGACGTCGGTGGGCCCGCCGTGGGTCGCCCACCGGGTGTGCCCGAGCCCCGTGGACCCGGCCGGGAGCGGGTGCCCGACCAGCTCCTTCTCCAGGTTGACCAGTTTTCCGGCCTTCTTGACGGACGCCAGTTCCCCGTCGGCGAGTACGGCGACCCCGGCCGAGTCGTAGCCGCGGTACTCCAGCCGCTTGAGTCCGGCGATGACCACATCGAGCGCCGACTGCGCTCCCACGTAACCCACAATTCCGCACATAGGCCGCAGCGTACGCCGTCCCGGGCCGTCCGCCCCGTACCCGAACAAGACGAAAACCCCGCTCCGGCGCATGCGCCGGAGCGGGGTTGACGGTCAGTCGGTCCGGGGGGCTCAGCCGAGCTTCTTGACCTGGGCGTCGACGACGGCCTTGGGCTGCTCGGCGGTGCCGGCCAGGCTCACCGCGGAGAACGTCGCCACGGTGCCGCCCTTGCGCACGACCACCAGCTGGGTGGTGATCTTCTGACCCTCGGAGTCGATCTCGACGGTCAGGGCCAGGGCCTCGTCACCGGCGGTGACGGCGGCACCGGGAGCGACCTTGGTGACCTTGCCGGTGTCGCCGTCCTGGATGGCGGAGTAGCCGCCGGCGCACTTCTGGCCCGCGGTCTTGACCGCGGCGAAGGCCTCCTCGGCGCCCTTGCCGTCGTACGAGGCGAGGGTCACGGCCGTGGCCGTGGAGCCGAGGGCACCCAGCAGGGCCTTCGCCTTGTCCACCTCCGAGAGGCCCTCGGCGCCCTTCGGCGTGGCGACGGCCTTGGTGCGCGCGGCCCCGGTGGGGGTGCCGACCGGGGCGAAGGACTGCGCCTGGACCAGCACCTTGCACTCGGGCTTGTCGCTGGTGGCGGTCGCGCCCGCCGCGGCCTCGGCGGGGCTGGCCGGCACGACCATGTGGCCCGGGAGGTCCGCCTGGGTGATCAGGACCTTGGCCAGGTCCGCGTCCGTCTTGCCCTTGGCGGCCGGGGCCGCCGAGGTCGCGGCGGCGGACGGCTTGGCGTCCGCCTTCTTGTCGTCCGCCTTGTCGGAGCCGCAGGCGGTGGCGAGCAGGGCCAGGGACACCGCGGACGCGGTCAGGACGGTACGACGGACAAGAGCGGTACGCACGAAGGATCTCCCCCAGAAATCATGAACAGAGAGCAGCATGAGCGGCGCCCGTCGGCAGGGCCGGGGCGCGCGCGAGAACTGCGGTGTCAGGCAATGTACCGGCAAAAGGATCACTCATCCGGATCATTTCGCGCATGCCTCCGATCGTGACCACGACGAGACCGCACGGCGACAGACCCGGTACCCGCCCCCGCACAACCCCCTGGCCGGGCCGCCCCCGGTCACGTGACCGACCACACCACCCACAACCGCCTCCGAGCCCCGACAATGGCGGTGTGATCACTTCGCCGCCACGAAGCACGCCCGACAGCGCGATGGAGCGCCCCGGCCAGGAGGGACAGCCCCTGCGCCCCGCCCACCATCGACGGGGCCCCGACGCCTCCCCGTACGTCGAACTCACCCGCGCCGAGTGGAGCGCCCTGCGCGAGCGGACGCCGCTGCCGCTGACCGCGGAGGAGGTGGAGCGGCTGCGCGGCCTCGGTGACGTCATCGACCTCGACGAGGTCCGCGACGTGTACCTGCCGCTCTCACGCCTGCTCAACCTCTACGTCGGCGCCACCAGCAACCTCCGCGGCACCCTGAACACCTTCCTCGGCGACGCGGGCAACGGCCACGGCGCGCAGACGGGCACCCCCTTCGTCATAGGGGTCGCCGGTTCGGTCGCCGTCGGGAAGTCGACGGTGGCCCGTCTGCTCCAGGCCCTGCTGGCCCGCTGGCCCGAGCACCCGCGCGTGGAGCTGGTCACCACCGACGGGTTCCTCTACCCGATGAAGGAGCTCCAGCGGCGCGGGCTCACCTCCCGCAAGGGCTTCCCCGAGTCCTACGACCGCCGCGCGCTCACCCGGTTCGTCGCCGACATCAAGGCCGGCAAGGACGAGGTGCGGGCCCCCGTCTACTCGCACCTGATCTACGACATCGTGCCGGGCGAGGAGCTCGTCGTACGCCGCCCCGACATCCTCATCGTGGAGGGCCTGAACGTGCTCCAGCCGGCCCTCCCCGGGACGGACGGCCGCACCCGCGTCGCCCTCGCCGACTACTTCGACTTCAGCGTGTACGTGGACGCGCGCCCCGAGGACATCGAGCGCTGGTACCTGGGCCGCTTCCGGAAGCTGCGCGAGACCGCCTTCCAGAACCCCTTCTCCTACTTCCGCAAGTACACGCAGGTCTCGGAGGAGGAGGCCATGGAGTACGCGCAGACGATGTGGCGCACCGTCAACAAGCCCAACCTGCTGGAGAACGTGGCTCCCACCCGGGGCCGCGCGACCCTGGTCGTACGCAAGGGGCCGGACCACAAGGTCCAGAAACTGAGTCTGCGCAAGCTCTAGCGCCCTGCGGCATCCGGGCGGTTAGGGTGCGCGAATGCTGCATGTGCGGATGATCACCCCGCCCCACCTCACCCAGCAGGTGGTGGACGCGATCGACGGGACGGTGGGAACCACCCATCTCGTCGTGCTGACCGGCGCGGCCCGCGACCCCGAGGGCGATCTCGTGCTGTGCGACGTCGCCCGCGAGGCGGCCGACGAGCTGCTGCAGGAGATGCGCTCCATCGGCATCGACGAGACCGGTGCGATCACCGTCGAGAACATCGACCTGTCGATCTCCCGGCGCGCCGACGAGGCGGAGGAGGAGGCGCCGGGCGAGGCGGCCGACGCGGTGGTCTGGGAGCAGCTCTCCGAGTCGACGCACGAGGAGTCGACCCTCACGATCACCTACTGCGTGTTCATGATCGTGGCGACGATGATCGCTGCCTGTGGCGTGGTCCTGGACAACGCGATCCTGATCGTGGGCGCCATGGCGGTCGGCCCGGAGTTCGGCCCCCTCGCCGGCGTCTGCACGGGCCTGGTGCAGCGCAGGCCCAGGCTCGCGGGGCGCTCGCTCTTCGCCCTGGTGGTCGGCTTCACCGCGGCGATCGTCGCGACGACGCTGTTCAGCCTGGTGATGAACGCGCTCGGCCTGTTCCACGAGGGGATGCTCGACGACCCCCGGCCGAACACCAGCTTCATCTGGCAGCCGGACCCGTTCTCCTTCGTCGTGGCGCTGCTCGCCGGGGTGGCCGGCATGCTGTCGCTGACCTCGGCGAAGGCCGGCGCCCTGGTGGGCGTGGCGATCTCCGTGACCACCGTCCCCGCGGGCGCCAACGCGGCCGTGGCGCTCAGCTACGGGGACCTGGCACAGATGTGGGGCTCGGGCATCCAGCTGGCGGTCAACCTGGGCGGCATCATCCTGTCGGGCACGCTCACCCTCGTCGCCTGGAAAGTGCTGTGGCGCACCCAGCACCGCCGGATGGTCCGGAGGCCGGGTGCGCCACGGGGCACGCAGGGGGCGGGCGGGGCGTCCTAGCCCAGCGCCGACTTCACGACGTCGGCGAGCCGGCCGGCCACCGCGCGGGCCTGCTCGATGTCCGCGGCCTCGACCATCACCCGTACGAGGGGCTCGGTGCCCGACGGGCGCAGCAGCACCCGCCCGGTGCTGCCCAGCTCGCGCTCGGCGTCGGTCACCGCCGCGGCCAGCTCGGCCGAGGTCGTGACCCGGGACTTGTCCACGTCGGGGACGTTGATCAGCACCTGCGGCAGCCGCTCCATGACCCCGGCGAGCTCCGCCAGGGACTTGCCGGTGGCCGAGACCCGCGCCGCGAGCAGCAGCCCGGTCAGCGTGCCGTCGCCGGTGGTCGCGTGGTCGAGGATGATCACGTGGCCGGACTGCTCGCCGCCGAGCGCGTAGCCGTGCTCCTTCATGGCCTCCAGCACGTACCGGTCGCCGACCCCGGTCTGTACGACCTGGATGCCCGCGCCCTCCATGGCCAGCTTGAAGCCGAGGTTGGACATGACGGTGCCGACCACGGTGTTCTCGCGCAGCTGCCCCGCCTCGCGCATGGCCAGGGCCAGCACCGCGAGGATCTGGTCGCCGTCGACCTCGGTGCCGGTGCCGTCCACGGCCAGGCAGCGGTCGGCGTCACCGTCGTGCGCGATGCCGAAGTCGGCGCCGTGCTCGACGACGGCCGCCTTGAGCAGGTCGAGGTGGGTGGAACCGCAGCCCTCGTTGATGTTGAGGCCGTCCGGCTCGGCGCCGATCGTGACGATCTCCGCGCCGGCCCGGGCGAAGGCCTCGGGCGAGACGTAGGAGGCCGCCCCGTGCGCCTCGTCCAGGACGACCTTCAGGCCGTCGAGGCGGTTGGGCAGGGCGCCGATCAGGTGGGCGACGTACTTCTCGAAGCCCTCGTTGTAGTCGGAGACCCGGCCGACACCGGCGCCCGTGGGCCGGTCCCAGGGAGCGCCGGTGCGGTGCTCCTCGTAGACGGCCTCGATACGGTCCTCCAGCTCGTCCGCGAGCTTGTGACCGCCGCGCGCGAAGAACTTGATGCCGTTGTCGGGCATGGCGTTGTGGCTGGCGGAGAGCATCACGCCGAGGTCGGCACCCAGCGCACCGGTGAGATACGCCACCGCCGGGGTGGGCAGCACACCGACGCGCAGGACGTCCACGCCCGCGCTCGCGAGGCCCGCGACGACCGCGGCCTCCAGGAATTCGCCGGAGGCCCGGGGGTCCCGGCCGACGACCGCGGTCGCCCGGTGACCCGCGAAGGTCCCCGCCTCGGCCAGTACGTGGGCAGCCGCGACGGAGAGACCGAGCGCGAGCTCAGCCGTCAGATCCGCGTTGGCGACGCCGCGTACACCATCCGTCCCGAAGAGTCGTCCCACTGTTGTCCTCCCGAGTTTCCGCTTCGCATGTGACCGGTTGTGACAGGTATTTGCCGCTTGTGGCGGTAAACGAACCGCCCCGGCAGCACGGAGAGTGCTGCCGGGGCGGTTTCGTTGCTGAACAGCAGGCGCAGATTAACGCTTGCTGTACTGCGGAGCCTTACGGGCCTTCTTGAGACCGGCCTTCTTGCGCTCGACCGCACGGTCGTCGCGGGAGAGGAAGCCGGCCTTCTTCAGCGCCGGGCGGTTGTTGTCCACGTCCGCCTCGTTCAGCGCACGGGCCACGCCGAGGCGCAGGGCGCCGGCCTGGCCGGAGACGCCGCCACCCGAGATGCGGGCGATGACGTCGTAACGGCCGTCGAGCTCCAGGAGCTTGAAGGGCTCGTTGACTTCCTGCTGGTGCACCTTGTTGGGGAAGTAGTCCTCAAGGGTGCGACCGTTGATCTTCCACTTGCCGGTGCCCGGAACGATCCGGACGCGGGCGATGGCGTTCTTGCGACGGCCCAGGCCGGCGGCCGGCTGGGGGTCACCGAAGCGACCGGCAAGGGACTCGGAGGTGTAGTCGCCCTCGACGACGACCTCGGACTCGGTGGTGTACTCCTCGACGCCCTCGAACTCGTCGACGGGGGTCTCGGCGGTGGTCTCGGCCACGATGCTCCTCAGAATTTTCTACGTCTTAGGGGGTGGCCGGAACTACTGCGCGACCTGGGTGATCTCGAACGGCACCGGCTGCTGCGCAGCGTGCGGGTGCTGGTCGCCCGAGTAGACCTTCAGCTTCGAGAGCATCTGACGGCCCAGGGTGTTCTTGGGGAGCATGCCCTTGACGGCCTTCTCGACGGCCTTCTCCGGGTTGTCGCGGAGCAGGTCGTCGTAACGCACGGAGCGGAGACCACCCGGGAAGCCGGAGTGGCGGTACGCCATCTTCTGGGACGCCTTGTTGCCGGACAGGTGGACCTTGTCGGCGTTGATGACGATGACGAAGTCGCCCATGTCCATGTGGGGGGCGTAGGTCGGCTTGTGCTTGCCCTTGAGGAGGGCAGCGGCCTGGGTCGCCAGACGGCCGAGGACAACGTCCTGGGCGTCGATGACGAGCCACTGGCGCGAGATGTCGCCGGGCTTGGGGCTGAACGTACGCACGCGTATGCCTTCGCTTCTTCAGTGGTGGGTCATCCCGTAGGGCACGAGCCCCTCGGGAAGGGTCCTGACAGGGTCACCACGGACGATCACGACAGCCCTCGTTCACATCGGGGACGCACCCGAGTGAAAACCGCTGGTCATCGGTCCGGTGGACCGGCGTAAGGCCCTTTCACGTGAGAATGAGAAAGCCAATACGCATAACAAACCAGCAGAATACCCAAGCAGACCCGTACGGGTCAAAACGCGGTCCGCGATGCCGGTTCAGCTGGCTTCGCGGCGCACTCCGGTTCGGTCCTGGGTGGGGACCCCGCAGTTGTTACGGGCTCCAGAATAACCCGGCGGGGGCGCAGCGCACGACGCGCCAGCAGAAACGCGAGCCCGCAGAGGGTGGCGCAGTCCTTGAAGGCGCGCCGCTTGTGGGCCAGCTCGGAGGGCCACGGGATCAGCGCCACCTGGGGCGTCAGGGCCAGCCAGAACCAGGGCGAGCGGGGCATCGAGCCCTCCCGCACCGCCGAGGCCAGCAGCAGCGGCAGCACCACCAGCAGGTAGTGGTCGAAGGAGGGACGGGAGACCAGGAATGCGGCGAGCATCACCATGCAGGCCGTCTCCACGAGCCGCAGCTCGCCCCCGTCGGCACCGTCCGGCCGCCGCCACCGCACCCAGGCGGCCCACAGCCCCGCCCCGGCCCCCGCGAAGGCGACCGCCACGGCCACCGGCTCCGGAACCCCCAGCCGCGGCAGCACCGCGATCGGAGAGGCGTCCCACGGCAGCGCGTACGCGTCCTGCCCGCCCAGCAGGAACGGCAGGGTCTTGGTGAAGAACAGCGACGGGCTCGGCATCAGCAGCGCCCCCGCCAGCGAGAGGCCCAGCGGCACCAGCACGGCCGCCGCCAGCCCCCGCCACTGCCGGGCGAGGAGGAACAGCACCCCGAGCGGCACCAGCATCGGCTTGCAGGCGATCGCCAGCCCGACCACCACCCCGGCCGCCCCCCACGTCCGGCGGCGCGCCAGCAGCAGGGCCACCGGCAGGGCCGCCGCCGAGATGGCCGTCCAGTTGCCGATCAGCACGAGGTTCACGTACGGCTTGTAGGCCAGGGCCAGGACCGCGAAGCCGACGACCGCGAACCGGGAGCGCAGCGGCACCGAGAACAGCCGCAGCGCGGCCAGCCAGCCGATCCCCAGCAGCCCCGACATCCCGACGGGCAGCACCCACCGCAGCACCGCCTGCGGCAGCAGCGCCTCCGGCACCGCCATCAGCACCGCGCTGGGGAGGTACAGGAACCGCTTGTCCTCGTACGGGGACCCGCCCTCCAGCAGCGTCTCGGCCGCCTTCACCACGAAGGCGTTGTCCGAGCCCCAGTTCTCCCGCAGGCTCGTGGAGACGCAGATCCCGAGCACCACGGCGAGCGAGACGAGCCGCCAGGGCAGGGAGGCCGGCCGCAGCAGCCAGTCCACCAGCCGGTTCCCGGAGTCCCGGAAGCGGGTGTCCCACTCCTTCAGCCAGATTCCGGGCCTCAACCCCACTGCGGTCTCTCCTAGCGCTTCCGCTCGACCCTGCGTTCGTCCCAGACGGGCTCCTGAGTCTCTCGTACCACCCCGTCCGACCCGAAGACCAGGTACCGGTCGAAAGTCCGGGCGAACCAGCGGTCGTGCGTGACGCACAGCACAGTGCCCTCGTACGCCTCCAGGCCGTCCTGCAGGGCCTCCGCGGACTCCAGGTCCAGGTTGTCCGTCGGCTCGTCCAGCAGCAGCGCCGTCGTGCCCGCCAGTTCCAGCAGCAGGATCTGGAAGCGCGCCTGCTGCCCGCCCGACAGCTTCTCGAAGGGCTGCTCGGCCTGGCGCTCCAGCTCGTAGCGGCGCAGGGCGCCCATCGCCTGGCCCAGCGGCTTGGCCGCCTCCGTCCACAGGATGTCCACGAGGGTCCGGCCGAAGAGCTCCGGGTGCGCGTGGGTCTGCGCGAAGTGGCCGGGAACCACCCGGGCGCCCAGCTTCCAGTCGCCGGTGTGCTTGACGTCCTCGCCGGCCAGCAGCCGCAGGAAGTGCGACTTGCCCGAGCCGTTCGAGCCGAGGACCGCCACCCGCTCCCCGTAGAAGACCTCCAGGGAGAACGGCTTCATCAGGCCGGTCAGCTCCAGGTTCTCCACGGTCAGCGCGCGCACACCGGTCCGGCCGCCCTTGAGCCGCATCTTGATGTCCTGCTCGCGCGGCGGCTCCGGCGGCGGGCCGGCCTCCTCGAACTTCTGGAAGCGGGTCTGCATCGCCCGGTAGCGCGAGGCCATGTCGGGGCTGGAGGCGGCCTGGTTGCGCAGCCGCAGCACCAGCGCCTTCAGCCGGGCGTGCTCCTCGTCCCAGCGCCGCTTGAGCTCCTCGAAGCGCGCGAAGCGCTCCTTGCGGGCCTCGTGGTACGTCCCGAAGCCCGCGCCGTGCACCCACACGTCGCTGCCCATCGGGCTCGCCTCCAGGCTGATGATCTTCTCAGCGGCCTGGGTGAGCAGTTCCCGGTCGTGGGAGACGAAGAGCACCGTCTTGCGGGTGGCCTTCAGCTGCTCCTCCAGCCACCGCTTGCCGGGGACGTCGAGGTAGTTGTCCGGCTCGTCGAGGAGCAGCACCTCGTCGGGGCCGCGCAGCAGCGCCTCCAGGACGAGCCGCTTCTGCTCACCGCCCGACAGCGTGCGCACCTCACGGAACTGCGCCCGGTCGTACGGGACGTCCAGCGCGGCCATGGTGCAGACGTCCCACAGGGTCTCCGCCTCGTAGCCCTGCACGTCGGCCCAGTCGCTCAGCGCCTGCGCGTAGGCCATCTGCGCGGCCTCGTCGTCGACCGTGAGGATCAGCTGCTCGGCCCGGTCCACGGCCTTCGCGGCCTCCCGGATCCGCGGCTGGGCCACCGAGACCAGCAGGTCGCGCACGGTCGTCTCGTCCCGGACGGAGCCCACGAACTGCGACATCACCCCGAGGCCGCCGCTGATGGTGACCCCGCCGCCGTGCGGCTGGAGCTCCCCGGAGATCAGCTTGAGCAGGGTGGTCTTGCCGGCGCCGTTAGCCCCCACCAGGGCCACCACCGACCCCTCCCCCACGCGGAAGGAGACGTCGGGGAGCAGGACCCGCCCGTCGGGAAGGTAGTACTCCAGGTGGCTGGCTTCGAGATGTCCCATGCGGGGCATTGTCCCGGTCGGGCCGGGCCGCACTCAAACGGGTTGCTCAGCAGCAGCCCTTGCCCGGCAGGGTCCGCATGTTGCGCGCCTCCTTGCTGCGGGCCGCGAGCAGCTCGTCCGCCGGGTAGCCGACCTCCTCCAGGGTCAGGCCGTGCGGCTTGACCACGTGCACGGAGGAATCGCGTACGGCCGCGGCCAGCACCTGTCCGGGCCACTCCACGGGCCGGTGCCCGTCGCCGACGTGCAGCAGGGCCCCCACGAGCGAGCGCACCATGTTGTGGCAGAAGGCGTCGGCGCGGACGGTCGCGGTGACGATCCCGTCCTCGGCGCGCTCCCAGCTGAGCTGCTGGAGCGTACGGATCGTCGTGGCGCCCTCGCGCTTCTTGCAGTACGCGGCGAAGTCGTGCTCGCCGAGCAGCGGGGCGGCCGCGCGGTTCATGGCGTCCACGTCCAGCGGCCACTGGTGCCACAGCACGTGCCCGCGGCGCAGCGGGTCGACCCCGCCCTGGTGGTCGCCGACGCGATAGGCGTAGCGGCGCCAGACGGCCGAGAAGCGGGCGTTGAAGCCCTCGGGGGCCTCGGCGACCTTCCACACCCGGATGTCGTGCGGCAGGCGGCCGGCGAGGCGGCGCAGCAGCTTGTCGTGGTGCTCGGCCCACACCTCGTCGGCGATGTCGAACTGGGCGACCTGTCCGCGGGCGTGCACGCCCGCGTCCGTGCGCCCGGCCACGGTCAGCTCGACCGGGTCCTTCAGCCGCATCACGGTCTGCAGGGCGCTCTCCAGCTCGCCCTGGACGGTGCGCAGCGTGCGCTGCTTCGCCCAGCCCGAGAAGTCCTTGCCGTCGTACGACAGGTCCAGCCGCACCCGGACGTGCCCGGGCTCCACCTCGTCACTCACGTGACCGATCCTCTCAGAGATGCAGAACGGGCCCGCCCCGGAAAGGGGGCGGGCCCGTTCAGAGCCTTGTCAGCGTGATCCCGGGAAGGGATCAGGCCTCCTTGGTCTCCTCGGCGGCGGGAGCCTCGGCGGCCTCCGCCTCCTTCACGGCGCGCTTGGTGGCGGCCTCGGCCTCACCAGTGGCCTGCTGGGCGACCGTCAGGGCCTCGACCAGCTCGATGACCGCCATCGGGGCGTTGTCGCCACGACGGTTGCCGATCTTGGTGATGCGCGTGTAACCACCGGGGCGGTTCTCGTAGCGCGGGGCGATCTCGGTGAACAGCGTGTGCACGATGCTCTTGTCCGTGATCGTCTGCAGCACCAGGCGACGGTTGTGGATGTCGCCCTTCTTGGCCTTGGTGACCAGACGCTCGGCGTAGGGACGCAGGCGGCGGGCCTTGGCCTCGGTGGTGGTGATGCGGCCGTGCTCGAAGAGCGCCTTCGCGAGGTTCGCGAGCAGGTGCTTCTCGTGCGCGGCGGAGCCGCCCAGGCGGGCACCCTTAGCGGGACGCGGCATTGTTACTCCTTCAAATCTGCACCGGCCGTGTCAGGTACCGGTGTCAGTTCCCCCGGGGCGGACGCCCCGGGAAAGATCTACGGGTGGTGCTCAGTACTGCTCGGTCTCGACGAAACCGGCGTCCGCGTCGTCGTCGGCGCCGAAGGCGTCGGCGGCGGCGGTCGGGTCGAATCCGGGCGGGCTGTCCTTGAGGGCCAGGCCCATGCCGGCCAGCTTCGCCTTGACCTCGTCGATCGACTTCGCACCGAAGTTGCGGATGTCGAGCAGGTCCGCCTCGGAGCGGGCGACGAGCTCACCCACGGAGTGGATGCCCTCGCGCTTGAGGCAGTTGTACGACCGAACGGTGAGCTCGAGCTCCTCGATCGGCAGCGCCAGGTCGGCGGCCAGGGCGGCGTCCGTCGGGGACGGGCCCATGTCGATGCCCTCGGCGTCGATGTTGAGCTCGCGCGCCAGACCGAACAGCTCGACCAGGGTCTTGCCGGCGGACGCCATGGCGTCACGCGGGCGCATGGCCTGCTTGGTCTCGACGTCGACGATGAGCTTGTCGAAGTCGGTGCGCTGCTCGACTCGGGTCGCCTCGACCTTGTAGGTGACCTTGAGGACCGGGCTGTAGATGGAGTCGACCGGGATGCGGCCGATCTCCTGGCCCAGCTGCTTGTTCTGGACGGCGGAGACGTAGCCGCGACCGCGCTCGACGGTCAGCTCCATCTCCAGCTTGCCCTTGCCGTTGAGCGTGGCGAGGACCAGGTCCGGGTTGTGCACCTCGACACCGGCCGGGGGCGCGATGTCGGCGGCGGTGACCAGGCCGGGGCCCTGCTTGCGCAGGTACATCACGACCGGCTCGTCGTGCTCCGAGGAGACGACCAGCTGCTTGATGTTCAGGATGATGTCGGTGACGTCTTCCTTCACACCCGGCACGGTCGTGAACTCGTGCAGGACGCCGTCCACGCGGATGCTGGTGACAGCGGCACCCGGGATCGAGGACAGCAGGGTACGGCGCAGGGAGTTACCGAGGGTGTAACCGAAGCCCGGCTCCAGCGGCTCGATCACGAACCGCGAGCGGTACTCGTCGACGACCTCTTCGGTCAGCGAAGGACGCTGAGCGATAAGCATGTCTGTGTTCCTTCATTCGTGGACGCCCACTATTTGACGCCCGACGGGACGCCGTACCGGAGTACGGCTACTGCAAGGGTACGGGCGGCACGGCCCCCGAAGGGGTCGTACCGCCCGGACACTCAAGAACGCAACTGTGCGTCCGCTGCGTCAGACGCGGCGGCGCTTCGGCGGGCGGCAGCCGTTGTGCGGGGTGGGGGTGACGTCCTGGATCGAGCCGACCTCGAGGCCGGTGGCCTGCAGGGAGCGGATCGCGGTCTCGCGGCCGGAGCCCGGACCCTTCACGAAGACGTCGACCTTGCGCATGCCGTGCTCCTGCGCGCGGCGGGCGGCCGACTCGGCGGCCATCTGCGCGGCGAAGGGGGTGGACTTGCGCGAGCCCTTGAAGCCGACATGGCCGGCGGAGGCCCAGGAGATCACGTTGCCGGACGGGTCCGTGATCGAAACGATGGTGTTGTTGAACGTGCTCTTGATGTGGGCGTGCCCGTGAGCGACGTTCTTCTTTTCCTTGCGGCGCACCTTCTTGGCAGCGCCCTGACGACCCTTGGGGGGCATCTAAATCTCCTACGGGAGGTGGTCGGTCCTACAGCGCAAGACCGCTGAACAGGACTACTTCTTGCCCGGCTTCTTCTTACCGGCGATCGCGCGACGCGGGCCCTTGCGGGTACGCGCGTTGGTGCTGGTGCGCTGACCGTGCACCGGGAGGCCGCGACGGTGGCGGATACCCTGGTAGCACTGGATCTCGATCTTGCGGCGGATGTCGCCCTGGATCTCGCGGCGGAGGTCACCCTCGGTACGGAGGTTGGCGTCCACGTACTCGCGGATCTTGACGAGGTCCTCTTCGGCCAGGTCACGAACGCGGGTGTTCGGGTTCACGCCGGTGGAGGCGAGGATCTCCTTGGACCGGGTGCGCCCGATACCGAAGACGTAGGTGAGTGCGATCTCCACGCGCTTTTCGCGCGGGATGTCAACACCGGAAACGCGTGCCATGCAATGGCTCCTGTGTGTTCGGGGGTCTTCCGCAGAACCGATCCCGACCGCCGACCACCCGATCGGGTGGTGGTACGTCCGGGTCCCCGGCCCCCGCCGGAGGTGCCGCCGGCCCTTGCAGGGCTGGGCGGGTTCTGCGTATGTACGTTTTTCTTACGTCGCGCGAAGAACTGCGGAAGGCAGGTCGGTCGGCGTGCGTCAGCCCTGGCGCTGCTTGTGGCGCAGGTTGTCGCAGATGACCATGACCCGGCCGTGACGGCGGATCACCTTGCACTTGTCGCAGATCTTCTTGACGCTCGGCTTGACCTTCATGTTGGTGAGGTTCTCCGGGTCAGTGCCACCACCCGCACCGGGACGGATGCCCAGGCAGGAGTGAGAGCAAGATCTACTTGTATCGGTAGACGATCCGGCCACGCGTCAGGTCGTACGGAGACAGCTCCACAACGACCCGGTCATCAGGGAGGATGCGGATGTAGTGCATACGCATCTTGCCGCTGATGTGCGCGAGGACCTTGTGACCGTTCTGGAGTTCCACCTTGAACATGGCGTTCGGGAGGGACTCGATCACGGTGCCCTCGATTTCGATGGCACCTTGCTTCTTGGCCACGCTTCGCCTTTCGAATCGGCTACCTTGATCGGCCTCGCGCTGCGCCATGCGGACATGGATGTGCACGAGAGCCGACGAGTCAGTCTACGTCAGGGCACCCAGAAAGACGAATCCGGAAAGTTTGCCCACGAGTCTAGATCATTAACCGAGGGGGTCCGGGGCCGTCGTGACCCCGTACTCCGCCAGCTTCGCCTTGCCGCAGTCCGGGCTGGTCAGGACGATGGGACCGTCCTCCGTCAGGGCGATGGAGTGCTCCCAGTGCGAGGACCAGGTGCCGTCCGTGGTGATGACCGTCCAGTCGTCGGCCAGTACCTCCGTCCGGGCGGTGCCCAGGGAGACCATCGGCTCGATCGCCAGGCAGAGGCCCGGGACCAGCTTGATCCCCTTGCCCCGCTTGCGCGAGACGTAGTTCAGCAGGTGGGGGTCCATGTGCATCTCGGACCCGATGCCGTGGCCGCCGTAGTCCTCGATGATCCCGAACTTGCCGAGGCTGTGCTCACCGGTGGAGGGGCGGGGCTGGCGCTTGATGTACGACTCGATCGCCTTGGAGATGTCCACGAGGCGGTTGCCGAGCTTCATGGCGGCGATACCGGCCCACATGGACTCCTCGGTCACCCGGGAGAGCTCGACCAGCTCCGGAGCGTGACCGGTGCCCACGAAGGCCGTGTAGGCGGCGTCCCCGTGCCAGCCGTCCACGATCGCGCCGGCGTCGATCGAGATGATGTCGCCGTCCTTGAGGACCGTCTTGTCGTCGGGGATGCCGTGGACGACGACCTCGTTGACCGAGGTGCAGATCGTCGCGGGGAAACCGCCGTAGCCCAGGAAGTTCGACTTGGCCCCGGCGTCGGCGATGACCTTGCGGGCCACCATGTCCAGATCCCGCGTCGTGGCGCCCGGCACGGCCGCCTCACGGGTCGCCGCGTGGATCGCCGCGACGACCAGCCCCGCCTCGCGCATCTTCGCGATCTGCTCGGGGGTCTTGATCTGGACCATGAAAAACGCCTTCCAGCTTCGGTACGGGTCTTCTCAACAGTACGGCCGCGATGCCCTGGGGACATCGCGGCCGAACCTGCACAACAGGGGTACTACTTCTTCAGGGCGTCCATGGCGCGCTGGGTGATCTCCTGCACCTCGCCGAGGGCGGAGATGGTGACCAGCAGGCCCTGCTCCTTGTAGTAGTCGATGATCGGCTCGGTCTGCGTGTGGTAGACCTCCAGCCGGTTGCGGACCGTCGACTCGGAGTCGTCGTCGCGCTGGTACAGCTCGCCGCCGCAGGTGTCGCAGACACCCTCGGTCTTCGGCGCCGCGTACGTGACGTGGAAGACGTGCGAGGAGTCGTTGCGGCAGATCCGGCGACCGGCGATGCGCTTGACGACCTCGTCCTCCTCGACCTCCAGGTCGAGAACGGCGTCCAGCTTCATGCCCTCGGCCTGCAGCATGACGTCGAGCGCCTCTGCCTGCGAGACGTTGCGGGGGAAGCCGTCGAGCAGGAAGCCGTTCTCGGCGTCCTTCTGCTCCATCCGGTCCTTGGCCATACCGATGGTGATCTCGTCGGGGACGAGGTCACCGGCGTCCATGAACGCCTTCGCGCGCCGGCCCAGCTCGGTGTTCTGGCTGATGTTGGCCCGGAACAGGTCGCCCGTGGAGATGTGCGGGATGGACAGGTTCTTGGCAAGGAACGCGGCCTGCGTTCCCTTGCCGGCACCGGGCGGTCCGACGAGGACGATTCGCATCAGCGGAGGAACCCTTCGTAATTACGCTGCTGGAGCTGGCTCTCGATCTGCTTCACGGTTTCCAGACCCACACCCACGATGATCAGGATGCTCGTTCCACCGAAGGGGAAGTTCTGGTTCGCTCCGAAGCCGGCCAACGCCATCGTCGGCACAAGAGCGATGAGACCCAGGTACAGCGACCCCGGCCAGGTGATCCGGTTGAGCACGTAGCTCAGGTACTCGGCAGTGGGTCGACCCGCACGGATACCCGGGATGAAGCCACCATACTTCTTCATGTTGTCTGCAACTTCCTCGGGGTTGAAGGAAATCGCCACGTAGAAGAACGCGAAGAAGACAATCAGGAGGAAATACGCCGCGATGTAGTACGGGTGGTCGCCCTTGACGAAGTGCTTCTGGATCCAGGTGGCCCAGCCCGCCTGGGATCCGCTGAACTGGACGATCAGCGCGGGGATGTAGAGCAGCGACGAGGCGAAGATGACGGGAATCACACCCGCCTGGTTCACCTTGAGCGGGATGTAGGTCGAAGTGCCGCCGTACGCGCGGCGACCGATCATGCGCTTCGCGTACTGGACCGGGATCCGGCGCTGGGCCTGCTCGACGAAGACCACCAGGGCCACCATCGCGAGGCCGACGAGGATCACGACACCGAACTCGACCCAGCCGTCGGCGATCTTGCCCTGGAGCTTGATCTGCCAGAGGGCGCCGATGAAGCCGGCGGCGATCGAGATGAACATGAGGATCGACATGCCGTTGCCGATGCCGCGGTCGGTGACGAGCTCACCGAGCCACATGACGACACAGGTACCGGCGGTCATCGTGATGACCATGACGATCGTGGTGAAGATGGACCGGTCCGGGACGATCTGGCTGGCGACCTGGCAGCCCTGGAACAGGGCGCCGGTGCGGGCGGTGGCGACGAGGCCGGTGCCCTGCAGGATCGCGAGTGCGACCGTCAGATAGCGCGTGTACTGCGTGATCTTCGCGGTGCCGGACTGTCCCTCTTTTTTGAGGTTCTCCAGCTTCGGGATGACCACGGTCAGCAGCTGCAGGATGATGCTCGCCGTGATGTACGGCATGATGCCGAGCGCAAAGATCGTGATCTGCAGCAGCGCGCCGCCGCTGAACATGTTGACGAGACCGAACAGGCCATTGCTGCTGCCTGCCTGGTCAACACAGATCTGTACGTTCTTGTAGCTCACGCCGGGTACCGGGATGTGGGACCCGAGCCGGAACAGCACGATGATGCCGAGCGTGAAGAGCAGCTTCTTGCGCAGGTCGGGCGTCTTGAACGCCCGGGCGAACGCGGTGAGCACGGTGCCTCCTGCGACCCCCGCGCTACTGCGTCAGAGGTGACGGTCTGAGGGATCGACGTATACGACAAAGCAAAGGTGCACGCCACCTTACCGGCGAGTGTGCCCCCCGTGGAACGACCAACCGGGGATGCCCCATATGTGAGGCATCCCCGGTCGGGTTTCGAGCTATTTAGTCACTTGATCGTCTTAGACGAGCTCGGTGACAGAGCCGCCGGCAGCGGCAATCTTCTCCTTGGCGGAGGCGGAAACGGCGTCAACCGAAACCGTCAGCGCCACGGAGATCTCGCCCTGGCCCAGGACCTTGACGAGGCTGTTCTTGCGAACCGCGCCCTTGGCGACCAGGTCGGCCACCGTGACCTCTCCACCCTCGGGGTAGAGGGCACCGAGCTTGTCCAGGTTGACGACCTGGAACTCGGTGCGGAACGGGTTCTTGAAGCCCTTCAGCTTCGGCAGGCGCATGTGGAGGGGCATCTGCCCACCCTCGAAGCGCTGCGGAACCTGGTAGCGGGCCTTCGTACCCTTGGTACCACGACCTGCCGTCTTACCCTTCGACGCCTCACCGCGACCCACACGGGTCTTCGCGGTCTTGGCACCGGGGGCGGGACGGAGGTTGTGAGCCTTCAGCGGGCTGTTCTCAGCCATGATTAGTCAACCTCCTCAACCGTCACGAGGTGGCGGACGGTGTGCACCATTCCGCGGAACTCGGGGCGGTCCTCCTTGACGACCACGTCGTTCAGGCGCTTGAGCCCGAGCGAACGCAGGGTGTCGCGGTGGTTCTGCTTGCTGCCGATGTACGACTTCGTCTGCGTGATCTTGAGGCGAGCCATTACGCGACACCCGCCCCGGCACGCGCACGAAGCAGAGCCGCGGGGGCGACGTCCTCGAGGGGCAGACCACGGCGAGCCGCGATCTCCTCGGGACGCTGCAGGCCCTTCAGGGCCTCCACGGTCGCGTGCACGATGTTGATCGCGTTGTCGGAGCCGAGCGACTTCGACAGGATGTCGTGAACGCCGGCGCACTCCAGAACGGCGCGCACCGGGCCACCGGCGATAACACCGGTACCGGGGGAAGCAGGCTTCAGCAGGACGACGCCCGCGGCCTTCTCACCCTGGATCGGGTGCGGGATGGTGCCCTGGATGCGGGGAACCTTGAAGAAGTTCTTCTTGGCTTCCTCGACACCCTTGGCGATGGCCGCGGGAACTTCCTTGGCCTTGCCGTAACCGACACCTACGGTGCCGTCACCGTCACCCACCACGACGAGCGCGGTGAAGCTGAAGCGACGACCACCCTTGACAACCTTGGCGACACGGTTGATCGCGACAACGCGCTCAACGTAAGCGGTCTTCTCGACGGCAGCACCGCCGTCGCGACCCTTCCGGTCCCGCCGCTCGCCGCCACCGGCACCGCTTCCGCGGCGCTGGGGTCCAGCCATTGGATTACCTCTCTCTGTTACGTCCGTGAGTCCCGGAACCGGGGCTTAGAACTTCAGCCCGGCTTCGCGGGCGGCGTCAGCCAGAGCGGCAATGCGCCCGGCGTATCGGTTGCCACCGCGGTCGAACACGACGGTCTCGACACCCGCAGCCTTGGCACGCTCGGCGACGAGCGCGCCGACAGCCTGGGCCTGGGCGCTCTTGTCGCCTTCGCCACCGCGGATCGAAGCGTCCAGGGTCGACGCGGACGCCAGGGTGTGGCCCTGGAGGTCGTCGATGACCTGAGCAACGATGTTGCGGTTGGAACGCGTCACGACGAGGCGCGGACGCTCCGCCGTACCCGAGACGTTCTTGCGGATGCGGATGTGGCGGCGAGCCTTGGCAGCGCGCTTGTACGCGTCGCCCTTGGCGATCTTCACACCGTATGCCATGGCTACTTACCAGCCTTTCCGACCTTGCGGCGGATGACCTCGCCGGCGTACTTGACACCCTTGGCCTTGTACGGGTCGGGCTTCCGCAGCTTGCGGATGTTGGCGGCGACCTCGCCGACCTTCTGCTTGTCGATGCCCTCGACCGAGAACTTGGTGGGCGACTCGACCTTGAACGAGATGCCCTCGGGCGCCTCGATCAGGATCGGGTGGCTGTAACCGAGCTGGAACTCCAGGTCGGAGCCCTTCGCGGCGACGCGGTAACCGACACCGCTGATCTCGAGAGCCTTGACGTATCCCGTGGTCACACCGGTGATCATGTTCGCCACCAGCGTGCGGGACAGGCCGTGCAGGGCCTTGTTCTGACGCTCGTCGTTCGGGCGGATGACGTTCAGGACGCCGTCCTCACCCTTGGCGACAGCGATGGGCGCAGCGACGGTGTGCGTGAGGGAGCCCTTGGGGCCCTTCACGACGACCGTACGGCCATCGATGGTGACGTCCACGCCGGCGGGAACCGGGATGGGGAGCTTGCCGATACGAGACATAGCTTTTCCTCCGTTCCCGACTACCAGACGTAGGCGAGGACTTCCCCACCCACGCCCTTCTTGCCTGCCTGCTGACCGGTCAGGAGACCGTGGGACGTGGAGATGATCGCCACGCCCAGGCCGCCGAGGACCTTCGGCAGGTTGGTGGACTTCGCGTACACGCGCAGACCGGGCTTCGAGATCCGCTTGATGCCCGCGATGGAGCGCTCACGGTTCGGCCCGAACTTCAGCTCGAGGACGAGGTTCTTGCCGACCTCGGCGTCCTCGACCTTCCAGCCGGTGATGAAACCCTCCTGCTTGAGGATCTCTGCGATGTGCGACTTGATCTTGCTGTGCGGCATCACGACGGAGTCGTGGTACGCCGAGTTAGCGTTACGCAGACGCGTGAGCATGTCTGCGATCGGGTCAGTCATGGTCATGAAGTGGCCTTCGGCCTCTCTCGCCGGGGTTTCCTGTATGCGCCATCCCTCTCCCCACTCAGTGGCGGGACGGGTGCGGTGCGGGGACCTACGGCGTAGTAAGTCGATAGGGCGGCGGACGCCCAACCCCACAAGCCTACGGCATGCGGGCAGGGCGGTCCGCCGACCTGATGCTTACCGAGAGCTTCCGGAAAACCTCAACGCCCAAAGGGCGGGAGGATTTACCAGGAGCTCTTGGTCACGCCCGGCAGCTCGCCACGGTGAGCCATCTCACGAAGGCAGACGCGGCAGAGGCCGAACTTGCGGTACACGGAGTGGGGACGACCGCAGCGCTGGCAGCGGGTGTACGCACGCACACCGAACTTGGGCTTGCGGGCAGCCTTCGCGATGAGAGCCTTCTTCGCCATCTCGCTTACGCCTCCTTGAAGGGGAAGCCGAGGTGACGGAGGAGCGCGCGGCCCTCAGCGTCGTTGGTCGCCGTGGTGACCACGGTGATGTCCATACCCCGGGTACGGTCGATCTTGTCCTGGTCGATCTCGTGGAACATGACCTGCTCCGTGAGACCGAAGGTGTAGTTGCCACGGCCGTCGAACTGCTTCGGCGACAGACCACGGAAGTCGCGGATACGCGGCAGCGCGAGCGACAGCGTACGGTCCAGGAACTCCCACATGCGGTCACCACGGAGGGTGACGTGGCAGCCGATCGGCTGACCCTCGCGCAGCTTGAACTGCGCGATGGACTTGCGGGCCTTCGTGACGGCCGGCTTCTGGCCGGTGATCGTCGTCAGGTCGCGGATGGCGCCGTCGATCAGCTTCGAGTCACGGGCGGCGTCGCCGACACCCATGTTCACGACGATCTTGACGAGGCCGGGGATCTGCATGACGTTCTCGTAGGAGAACTCCTCACGCAGCTTGCCCGCGATGTCCTCGCGGTACTTCGTCTTCAGACGCGGAGTGGTAGCCATCAGATGTCCTCACCCGTGCGCTTGGCAACGCGGATCTTGTTGCCTTCGTCGTCGAAGCGGTAACCGACGCGGGTGACGACCTTCTTGCCGTCCTTCTCCACGACCAGCTGCACGTTGCTCACGTGGACCGGGGCCTCGGTGATGACGATGCCACCGGCCTGGTTCTGCGCGGCCTTGGTGTGCTTCTTGACCCGGTTGACACCCTCGACGAGGACGCGGTTCTCAGCGGGGAAGGCAACGATGACCTTGCCCTGCTTGCCCTTGTCCTTACCGGTGATGACCTGGACCAGGTCGCCCTTCTTGATCTTCATGCTTACAGCACCTCCGGCGCGAGCGAGATGATCTTCATGAACTTCTTCTCGCGCAGCTCACGGCCCACGGGGCCGAAGATACGGGTGCCGCGAGGGTCGCCGTCGTTCTTCAGAATGACGGCGGCGTTCTCGTCGAAGCGGATGTACGAGCCGTCCTGGCGGCGGCGCTCCTTGACGGTGCGAACGATGACCGCCTTGACGACGTCACCCTTCTTCACGTTGCCACCGGGGATCGCATCCTTGACGGTGGCGACGATGACGTCACCGATGCCCGCGTAGCGGCGACCGGAGCCACCGAGAACACGGATGCAAAGGATCTCCTTGGCACCAGTGTTGTCGGCGACACGCAGTCGCGACTCCTGCTGGATCACGTCTATCTCCTGTTTGTCTGCCGGTTCCCGGCCGGGGCTTCACTGAAGCCCCGACCGAGCCTGGCGGAACTGACCTGAAGGGTTACCCCCTCAAGTAATTACTTGGCCTTCTCGAGGATCTCGACGATGCGCCAGCGCTTGCTCGCCGACAGCGGACGCGTCTCCATGATGAGGACGCGGTCGCCGACGCCGGCAGCGTTCTGCTCGTCGTGCGCCTTGAGCTTGTTCGTACGGCGGATGACCTTGCCGTACAGCGCGTGCTTGACGCGGTCCTCGACGGCGACGACGACGGTCTTGTCCATCTTGTCGCTGACGACCAGACCCTCACGGGTCTTGCGGAAGCCGCGCTCGGTCTTCTCAGTCACGTTCTCGCCCATCAGACGTTCTCCACCGTCTCGATACCGAGCTCACGCTCGTGCATCAGGGTGTAGATGCGAGCGATGTCCTTACGGACGGACTTGAGCCGGCCGTTGTTCTCCAGCTGGCCCGTGGCCGCCTGGAAGCGGAGCTTGAACAGCTCCTCCTTGGCCTCGCGCAGCTTGGCAACGAGCTCCTCGTTGCCGAGCTCGCGGAGCTCGGACGCCTTGGTACCGGCCGCCATCACGACTCACCTGCCTCGCGCTTGACGATCCGGCACTTCATCGGCAGCTTGTGGGCCGCACGAGTGAGGGCCTCACGCGCAATCTTCTCGTTCGGGTAGGACAGCTCGAACATGACCCGACCCGGGTGCACGTTCGCGATCCACCACTCCGGCGAACCCTTACCGGAACCCATGCGGGTTTCGGCCGGCTTCTTCGTGAGCGGGCGGTCCGGGTAGATGTTGATCCAGACCTTGCCGCCACGCTTGATGTGGCGGGTCATGGCGATACGAGCGGACTCGATCTGGCGGTTCGTCACGTAGGCGGGGGTAAGCGCCTGGATGCCGTACTCGCCGAACGTGACCTCAGTACCGCCCTTGGCCATACCGCTGCGCTTCGGGTGGTGCTGCTTGCGGTGCTTGACCCTACGAGGGATCAGCATGACGGTCAGGCCTCCGTTCCGGTGCTCTCGGCCGGAGCGGCGGCGGGAGCCTCGGCCTTGGGGGCCTCGACACCAGCAGCCTGCTGCGGCTTGCGGCCACCACGGCCGCCGCGCTCGCCACCACGGCCACCACGGCCGGCGGGACGGTCGCCAGCGCCGGCACCACGGGCCGGGCGGTTACCCGCACGGGCCGCAGCGTTCTCGGCGCGAACCTCGGCGATGTTCTTGACGTCGCCCTTGTAGATCCAGACCTTCACACCGATACGGCCGAAGGTGGTCTTGGCCTCGAAGAAGCCGTAGTCCACGTTCGCGCGCAGCGTGTGCAGCGGCACACGACCCTCGCGGTAGAACTCGGAGCGGGACATCTCGGCGCCGCCGAGACGGCCGCCACACTGGATCTTGATGCCCTTGGCGCCGGCCTTCATGGTGCCCTGCATGCTCTTGCGCATGGCACGACGGAAGGAGACGCGGGAGGAGAGCTGCTCGGCAACGGCCTGGGCAACGAGCTGAGCGTCGAGCTCGGGGTTCTTGACCTCGAGGATGTTCAGCTGGACCTGCTTGCCCGTGAGCTTCTCGAGGTCACCGCGGATGCGGTCGGCCTCGGCGCCACGGCGGCCGATGACGATGCCGGGACGGGCGGTGTGGATGTCCACACGCACGCGGTCACGGGTGCGCTCGATCTCAACCTTCGAGATGCCGGCGCGCTCCATGCCGGACGTCATCATCCGACGGATGGCGACGTCTTCCTTGACGTAGTCCTTGTACAGCTTGTCGGCGTACCAGCGGGACTTGAAGTCCGTGGTGATGCCGAGTCGGAACCCGTGCGGGTTTACCTTCTGGCCCATTACCGGGAACCTTCCTTGCTGCTGACGACCACGGTGATGTGGCTGGTCCGCTTGCGGATCCGGTAGGCACGGCCCTGGGCACGCGGACGGAACCGCTTCAGGGTCGGGCCCTCGTCCACGTACGCCTCGCTGATGACCAGCGTGGAGGCGTCCGGGTGGTTGTAGTTGTGCGCGGCGTTGGCGATGGCGCTGTCCAGCACCTTGCCGACCGGCACGCTCGCGGCCTGCGGGGCGAAACGCAGGACCGCCTGAGCCTCCGTGGCATCCATGCCACGGATAAGGTCCACCACGCGGCGGGCCTTCATGGGCGTGACGCGGATGTACCGCGCCTGGGCCCTGGCTTCCATGGTTGTCCCTTCGGTGTAAGTCATAGTCGTAACCACCCCGCGATTAGCGGCGCTTCGACTTCCGGTCGTCCTTGACGTGGCCGCGGAAGGTGCGAGTCGGCGAGAACTCGCCGAGCTTGTGGCCGACCATCGACTCGGTGACGAACACCGGGACGTGGGTCTTGCCGTTGTGCACCGCGATGGTGTGACCCAGCATGGCCGGGATGATCATCGAGCGACGGGACCAGGTCTTGATGACGTTCTTGGTACCAGCTTCGTTCTGAGCGTCCACCTTCTTCACGAGGTGGTCGTCGACGAAGGGTCCCTTCTTGAGACTGCGCGGCATCTAAACCCGCTCCTAGCGCTTCTTGTTCGTCTTGCGGCGGCGGACGATGTACTTGCTCGAAGCCTTCTTCGGCGAGCGAGTACGACCCTCCTTCTGACCCCACGGGGAGACCGGGTGACGACCACCGCTGGTCTTGCCCTCACCACCACCGTGCGGGTGGTCAACCGGGTTCATCGCGACACCGCGGACGGTCGGGCGAACGCCCTTCCAGCGCATGCGGCCGGCCTTGCCCCAGTTGATGTTCGACTGCTCGGCGTTGCCGACCTCGCCGACCGTGGCGCGGCAGCGCGCGTCGACGAGACGGATCTCACCGGACGGCATGCGGAGGTGGGCCATCACGCCCTCCTTCGCGAGCAGCTGCACGGAGGCACCAGCCGAACGCGCGAACTTGGCGCCGCCACCGGGGCGGAGCTCGATCGCGTGGATCGTGGTACCGACCGGGATGTTGCGGAGCGCGAGGTTGTTGCCCGGCTTGATGTCGGCCGTCGGGCCGTTCTCGATCCGGTCACCCTGCTGCAGACCGCGCGGCGCGATGATGTAGCGCTTCTCGCCGTCGGCGTAGTGCAGCAGCGCGATGCGCGCGGTGCGGTTGGGGTCGTACTCGATGTGCGCGACCTTGGCCGGCACGCCGTCCTTGTCGTGACGACGGAAGTCGATCACGCGGTAGGCGCGCTTGTGGCCACCGCCCTGGTGGCGAACGGTCACACGACCGGTGTTGTTACGGCCGCCCTTGCTGTGCAGGGGGCGGACCAGCGACTTCTCCGGCGTGGACCGCGTGATCTCGACAAAGTCGGCGACGCTGGAGCCACGACGGCCCGGGGTCGTCGGCTTGTACTTGCGGATACCCATTTCTCAGTCCTCGTCCGATTCCGGACGACTAGACCTCCGTTAGGAGGCCTGGCCGCCGAAGATGTCGATACGGTTGCCCTCGGCAAGGGTCACGATGGCGCGCTTGGTGTTGGCGCGCTTGCCGAAACCGGTCTTGGTGCGCTTGCGCTTACCCTGACGGTTGATCGTGTTGACCCCGGTGACCTTGACCGAGAAGACCGCCTCGACGGCCTGCTTGATCTGGGTCTTGTTGGCGCCGGGCGCGACGATGAACGTGTACTTGTTCTCGTCCAGCAGCGCGTAGCTCTTCTCCGAGACGACCGGCTTGATCAGCAGGTCGCGCGGGTCGGTGAAGGTCTTGCTGGTAACGGTCGCCTCAGACATCAGGCGTCGCTCCCTTCGGTCTCATCGGCCTTGGGGCCAGACACGAAGGACTCGAAGGCGGCCTTGGTGAAGACCACGTCGTCAGAGACGATCACGTCGTACGTGTTCAGCTGGCCCGGCTCCAGGATGTGAACCTGGGGCAGGTTGCGGGCGGACAGCCACGAGGCCTCTTCGCTGCGGTCGACGACCAGGAGCAGGTTCTTGCGCTCCGAGATCTTGCCGAACAGCGTCTTGGCGGCCTTGGTGGAGGCGGCACCCTCGACCACGCCGGTGACGACGTGGATGCGGGAGTGACGCGCACGGTCCGAGAGGGCACCGCGGAGGGCGGCGGCCTTCATCTTCTTCGGGGTCCGCTGCGAGTAGTCACGCGGCACGGGGCCGTGGACGACGCCACCGCCGGCGAACTGCGGAGCGCGGGTCGAACCCTGACGGGCGCGGCCGGTGCCCTTCTGGCGGTACGGCTTGCGGCCACCACCACGGACTTCGCCACGGGTCTTGGTCTTGTGCGTGCCCTGACGGGCAGCTGCCAGCTGGGCGACGACGACCTGGTGGATCAGCGGAACGCTGGTCTTCGCGTCGAAGATCTCCGCGGGGAGCTCGACGGTACCGGCCTTGTCGCCTGCCGGCGAAAGGATGTCAATGGTGCTCATTACCTCAAGCCCCCTTGGCCGCGGTACGGACCAGGACGAGGCCGCCGTTCGGACCGGGGACCGCGCCCTTGATGAGGAGCAGACCCTTCTCCGCGTCAACCGCGTGGATGGTCAGGTTCTGGGTGGTGACGCGCTCGTTACCCATGCGACCGGCCATGCGCATGCCCTTGAAGACACGCCCAGGGGTGGCGCAGCCACCGATCGAACCGGGGGAGCGGTGCTTGCGCTGCACACCGTGACCGGCGCCGAGGCCCCGGAAGTTGTGCCGCTTCATGACACCGGCGAAGCCCTTGCCCTTGCTGTTGCCCGTGACGTCAACCTTGACGCCGGACTCGAACACCTCGGCAGTGATCTCCTGGCCGAGCGTGTACTCGCTGGCGTCGGAGGTGCGGAGCTCCACCAGGTGGCGGCGGGGGGTCACGTCGGCCTTGGCGAAGTGGCCCTTGAGGGGCTTGTTCACCTTGCGCGGGTCGATCTCGCCGAAGGCGATCTGGACCGACTCGTAGCCGTCGATGTCGTTCGTACGGACCTGGGTAACGACGCAGGGTCCGGCCTTGACCACGGTCACCGGGACGACACGGTTGTTCTCGTCCCAGACCTGGGTCATGCCGAGCTTCTCGCCCAGGACGCCCTTGATCTGCTTTGCCATCTTCTCGACGCCTCTCAGAGCTTGATCTCGATGTCGACGCCGGCCGGAAGGTCCAGGCGCATCAGCGAGTCAACGGTCTTGGGCGTCGGGTCGAGGATGTCGATCAGGCGCTTGTGCGTGCGCATCTCGAAGTGCTCGCGCGAGTCCTTGTACTTGTGCGGCGACTTGATGACGCAGTACACGTTCTTCTCAGTGGGCAGCGGCACCGGGCCCGCGACCGACGCACCAGTGCGGGTCACCGTCTCGACGATCTTCTTCGCCGAGGAGTCGATGACCTCGTGGTCGTAGGCCTTGAGCCGGATGCGGATCTTCTGTCCCGCCATGGCTACTCCGTAGTCCTGTCTCTATGTGGAAACGCTCTGGCCCTCGGCCGGCTGCGGGACGTGGTCCCGCGGCTTCTCTCCGACCCACGCGGTCGGGCGTGTCGCACACCCTCTACAGAAAATTCCCATACGGAAATTCCCTCGTCCAAGGGGGTGCGGTCCCTGTGACCGCGTTTCGGGGGAGAAACACCCACCGAGCGCCTGGTGGGCACCGTGCTGACACTTCCCAGAAGATTCCCGTACGTCCGCCCCCATTGCTGCCCCGAAAGGCAGATTAAGGACGACGAGTACTGTGGGACTCGCTTCCGGTCCTCCCGGCGGGAGGCGCGCAGCATCGGCACTCAACCGAGCAACTTGAGTAGTCTGCCATACGAGGCACGTACCTGGCCAATCGGGCCGAAGAGAATACCCCGCCACTCGATCACGTCAAACTATGCCGCGCGACGGGGCCCCTGGTCAGGACCGGGACAGCGTCCCGCACCCCTCCTGGCTGACGGCGTCGATGGGCTTGCTCCTGTCGTACGGGTCCACGGGCGTCCCGGAAGGCGTCGGTCCGCTGCCGACCGGGTCCGAGAAGAACGACGGGTGCACGTAGCCGTCGTACCGGTCACAGGCACTGTTGCCGATGTCGCGCTGGTAGTGCGTGAGCATCAGCCGACCGGGAGTCCCCTTCCATTTGCGCAGGTCGGCGATGGAGAAGGTGGCTTCGCGCCGCACGATGGTCCGCGCGACGTCCTCCGGGTTCCCCTTGGTCTTCACGAAGGGGTAGACGAAGGAGTAGTCCACCTTGATGTCGGCCATTCCGGGCTTCTGCCCCTCCTCCACCCACATCCGGCCCCGCACCTTGACCACGTCGCCCACGGGCTTCAGCTCGGCCGGGTCGTACCGGGTGAACAGGTTCAGCGGGTCCTGGTCCCGCGACGGCTGGGCGTAGGAGTCGTTCAGCTGCTTCATCAGCTCCTCCTGCTGCGGGTCCAGCAGCTTCAGCGCCGCCTCCGGACGTTCGCCGCGCAGGGTCGCGGGATCCAGGTTGGCCGCGACCAGGAACTGCTTCGCCTTCGCCAGCGCGTCCGCGACCTGCTCCTTGGAGAACCCTCCGACGGCCGCGGCCTCCGGCACCTCGATCCCGGCGGCGCCGTCGGCCCACTGGAGCGCCGGGGAGCCGCGGAAGGGTTCCTTCCGGGTCGGGCGGTCGGGGTCCGCCGACGGCGGAGGGGCACTCGGGCGCCCGGTCTCCGGGGCCGGCGGGCCCGCGTTCTCGGCGTCCTCGCGGGCCTGGGACTTGCCCGTCACCTTGTCGATCACCAGCTCCGGCCGCATGACGACCAGCGCCACCCCTGCGATGAGGGCGATGGCCAGGGCGGCCCTGAGGCGCCGCCGACGCCTGCCGCGGCCCTGCATCTCCTGCCACGCCGGGCCGGTGCGCCAGCCCGGCGGGTCCTGCTGGTGGCGCAGCCGCTCGGTCACCATCCGCGCCCGCGCGGACGGCTCCTTCGGCGCGTCGCCCTCCCCCGCCGCGGCCTGCTCCATGAACCGCGCCCACTCCTCGTCGGAGGGACTCCGCCCGGCTCTCCGGTCGTCGTCGTTCCTGCCCATGCCCCACCCCTGTCCGTGAACGTGCGAGAGGCCCCGCACCTTCGGTGCGGAGCCTCTCACCTGCTGATTCACCGCATTAGATCACTTGCTGAAATACCCGGTGATGTCCGCGAGGAGATCCACGGACCCGGCGTTGTTGTAGAAGGTGACCTTCCCGTCGACCACGGGGACGATCACCAGGTTCGGGATCGTCTGGCCGCCGGTGAAGTTCAGGTTCGAGGCGGTGGGACGGGGGGCCGTCGCGCCGCCCGGGTAGACCGACACGTAACTGGCCTGGGTCGGGTTCGTCGCCGTCACGTTCAGCACGACGGCCGTGACCCCGGCGGGCAGGACGCCCTCGGCGCCCGTGAGCTGGAGGGTGACCGTGGAGCCGCCCGCGACGGGCTTCTGCGGGACGCCCAGGCCCTCACGGGTGTCCATGAGGCGCTTGGGGCCGATGTTGGTCTGCGTCGATCCCGCGGTGCTGTCCGAGAAGTAGCCGGTGATGTCGGCGATCAGGTCGACGGTGCCCGCGTTGTTGTAGAAGCTGACCTTGCCGTCGACCACGGGGACGATCACCAGGTTGGGGATCGTCTGGCCGGCGGTGAAGTTCAGGTTCGACGCCGTGGGGCGCGGGGCGGTCGTGCCGCCCGGGTAGACCGACACGTAACTGGCCTGGGTCGCGTTGGTCGCCGTCACGTTCAGCACGACGGCCTTGGCTCCGGGGACCGGGATGTCGAGGCTGACCGCGGTGCCGCCGGCCACCTTCTGCCGGGGGACGCCGAGGCCCTCACGGGTGTCCATCAGGCGGGTCGGGCCGTAGCTGGTCTGCGTGGCGCCCTCGCCGCTGGAGGTGAAGTAGCCGGTGATGTCGGCTATCAGGTCGACGCCGCCGGCGTTGTTGTAGAAGCTGACCTTGCCGTCCGCGACCGGGACGACCACCAGGTTGGGGATCGTCTGGCCGGCGGTGAAGTTCAGGTTCGACGCGTTGGGGCGCGGCGCGGAGGCGTCGCCCGGGTAGACCGAGACGTAGCTGGCCTGCGTCGGGTTCGTGGCCGTCACGTTCAGGACGACCGCGGTGACGTTCTTCATCTCCGCGCTGGTGACCGGGAGCGTGACCGCACCGCCGCCGGGCACCTTGCCGGCCCGCACGCCGAGTCCGGTGCGGGTGTCCATGAGGCGGTTCGGGGTGACGGGGACGAACTTGATGTCCTTGGCCGCCACGGCGACGACGGTGACCGGGAGGCTGGTGGCCACCTTGCCGTTGGTGGTGGTCGCCCGGACCTGGAGGTCGTGGTTGCCGAGGGCCAGCGGCGGCGTCGAGGCGGTGGTCGCCTTGCCCGCGTCCACGACCGGGGCGCCGTCGACGAGCAGCTCGTACTTGGTGATCAGGGCGGGGGCCGTGGTGGTCTCCCAGGAGAGGGACACCGGTCCGACGGTGGTCTCCAGGGGGGTGCCCGGCTTCGGCGCCGACCCGTTCACGCCGGTGATCTTCAGCCCCGCGGCGGGGCCGGCCGCCCGGATCGTGCCGAGCTGCGGGTAGAGCGAGTTGCCCGGGCACTCGGTGTTGAAGCCGTCCCGGTGGCCCGAGAGCGTCTTGAACTGGTACGACTCGCCCTTGGTGAACTTGGTGCCCGAGTAGTTGGTCTGGGTGTCGCCCGCGACCAGCGTCGTCGTGCCGTTGATGTCCCCGCCGTACTGGCCGAGCTTGTACGAGGCGATCCTCGCGACGGCGTCGAGCGCGGCGGGCGAGGCGCCCTCGTTCGTGTAGTCGCCGAGGACGGCGACGCCCGCCGACTCGGCGTTCCAGCCGTAGGTGTGCGCGCCGTTGACGGGCTGGTCGACGCCGCCCTGGCGGCCCTCGAAGACCGTGCCGCACTTGTCGACGAGGAAGTTGTAGCCCAGGTCCCGCCAGCCGTTGGACTGCACGTGGAAGACGTGCAGGCTGCGGACGATGGCCGCGGACTCGCTGCAGTCGTAGGCCGCGCCCGTGGTGTGGTGGACGAAGACGGCCTTGATCCTGCCTCCGGGGAGGTAGATCGGGCCCTCGTTGTTCAGGGACTCGTCGGCGCCCCACGCGACGCGCGAGACCACGTCCGGCTTCGGCGCGGTGGAGTCGGGGCCGGGGACCGACGGCGGAACGGTGGGCGGGTCGGTGGGCACCGGGTCCGCCGCCGGGAGCGCGAAGGCGGCCGGGGCGGCGGCGAGGTCGCCCTTCTTCGCGGGCTTGGCGGCGCCCGGGTCGACCAGGTTCAGTTCCATCCCGGCGGGGAGCTCGGCGGTGCCGCCGCCCACCCGGACCTCGGCGCCGTCGGAGGGGCCGACCCAGACGGGCTCGGTTGCGCCGCGCAGTCCGGGGCGCTTGCCGTCGAGGCCGGCCTTGGCCACGTCAAGGGTGATCCACTTCGACCACTTGCCGGTCTCGGCGTCCCGGGTGCGGGCCTCGATGGTGCCCTGGACCTGGGCGGAGGGGTCCTTCCAGGAGACACCGAGGAGCCCGAAGGGCTTGGTCTCCTGCTGGGAGAGGACGGCCTTGCCGGTCCCCTTCGGCTTGAGCGCCAGCTTGTGGACCTTGCCGACGACGGGCGTCTTCGCCTTGCCGGAGGCCTGGTAGCGGGCGCCGGCGTTCTCGTCCGGGGAGTCCGTGCCGAATCCGTTGGCCGCTCCCTGGAAACCGAGTACCGCCACGACCCCGAGAGCGGCGGCGAGAGCCGTCCCGCGCACTCGTCCTAGTTTCAACGTGTTTCCCCAACCCCTGAGTAGAGCTGTGCCGCCACTTGCGAACGGGCGGATGCTACTGGCAGGGGATGCCGGGAAAACCGGCGGGGTACCGGGCCCCGGCAGGGGCCCCGGACGTCTCAGTGGCGGCGCCAGAGCACCCAGCCGTGCTTCTTGTCCACCTTGGCCACGTACCAGCCCGCGGGCGCGTGCGGCCAGGTGTCCTGCGGCGTGGCGTCCTCCTTGGCGAGCTGGAGGAGCGCCGCGTCCGCCTTCGCCGGCGGCCGTTCGCCGTTCTCCAGGTCCCGCGTCCAGACCCGGCCCTCGAACACCTCGTACGTCTGCGCCATCCGCGTGCCCCACTCGACGTCCCAGTCCATGACCAGGTTCTCGCCGGGCCGCAGCCCCGCGGCCTTGGTGAAGCCCGTGGCCTGGGCCTTGCTCCGTTCCGGGAACACGTTGGCGACGTTCGCGGTGACCGTGGCCGTCGCGTACATCGCGAAGAGAGCCAGCGACACCCCGAGGGCCCAGGTGACCCGGCGTCCACCGGCGAGGCGCAGGAGCACGCAGGCCGCGAGCACCAGCAGGGCTCCGGCGGCCGTCCGCCCCATGTGCAGCTTCGTCCACTCCGAGGCCAGGAACAGGGCGTCCGGCATGGCCCACTTGATGATCTCCAGCTTCCGCAGGCCGGATCCGACCACGAACATCACGAACGCGCCGGTCACCATGACGAGCAGCGCCGCCGCCCCGGCCAGCCGCAGCAGCGCGCCGGTCCGGGCGCGGTGCAGGGTGGCGACGCCCACCACGAAGAACGCGGGCACGAGCGGGGCGAGGTAGCGGGCGTAGATCCAGTTGTCGATCCGCCCCCCGTCCTCCGGCAGTCCGGCGGCCGCCGCGAGCGCGATCCCGCACAGCAGGGCGACCATCACGAAGGAGACGACGCGCGAGCCTCGCGTGAAGCGCTTGCTGAAGACGGCGAACACGCACAGCGCGACGGCGAGCGCGCCGAAGCCCCAGGAGGAGACGGAGAAGTACCAGATCTGGCCGATCGAGCGGGTGATCGTGCGGCGCAGCAGCTCCGGGTCGACGAGGTTGTCCATGACCTGCGTGCCCACCGAACTCGGCGGGTTGTCCGTGAACCGGGCCTCCAGCCAGGTGGACAGCAGCTTCGCGGCCAGCACGGACAGCGCGAGCCCGCCCCAGGCGCCGAGGGTGGAGCGCAGCGGCGCCCACTTGAGGACGAGGGCACCCAGCAGCACCACGGCGGTGAGGGCGACGACCACGCCGCCGCGGTCGTGGACGGCCATGGAGGCGCCGGCCAGGAGTCCCGTTGCCGCCCCGTACCGGAGGCGGTGGCGGGCGTCGCCCTCGCTCAGCCAGCCGTGCATGGCGATCAGCCACGCGAGGAGGACCACCGGGAGCAGGGTGTCCGACATGACGAACTCGGAGTAGAAGACCACGGGCGGCATCAGGGCCGCCGCCATGGCCGTCAGGACCGACAGGCCCCTGGACAGGTCGAGCCGCCGCAGGGCGGCGTAGGCGAGCGGGAAGACCAGGGCGTTGATCAGCGTGTTGATGACCATGACCAGCCGGTACGCGGTGACCGGATCGTCCGTGAACCACATGGCCGGGGAGATCAGCAGCGGGTAGCCGCCGGGGATGACCGACCCGACGGGCATCTCCGTCGTGGTCCCTCCCGCGAGCACCCGGGCCAGCACCAGGTAGGAGGCCTCGTCCGCGTGGACCGAGGGGAAGCTGTTGCCCCGCACGAGGAAGAGGCGGAACAGCACCTGTACCAGGTATCCGCCGAGCAGTGCCGCCGGCCAGAACCCCCGCTTGCCGACCCAGGTCCGTGGTTCGAGCAGCCGTCGCGGCCGCTCCGGTGTCGCGGTCCGCTCGGGAACGGGCGTATCCGCCGCGTCCAGGGTTTCGGTTGCCGACTGCACGCGGGGCACTCCCTGTCTGGTCTGGTATCCGAGCTGCTGGTCGTGCGGCCGCGCGCGTGCGGACACGCGGCGTGATGAGCGCGGAGAACGAAGCGGAGCCGTCGGCGCTTCGAAGCGGATGGCTCGGGCGCTTCCCCGCACGAGGTCCTGTACGCCCCGTGCTCCCCCGCCGCAACCGTACCAAGATGCGGTAAAAGCCGTGGCGATTCCCTCGGGCCAAGGAATCGCTCAGTGTATGCACCGGCCGGTAGGGTGGCGCGTCATGATAGAAACCGCTCCCGCGCCGGTCCCCATCCCGGCACCGGCAGCCGAGCGCCGGGCGCCACGCCTACGCGGAGGCGGCCTTCCCAGGACCTTCGCCCTCGTCTCGGCCGAGGCGGTCACCGCGCTCACCGCCGCGCTGGCGCTCATCGTGCTGTGCATGCGCCTGCACGTGAACCCGATGACACGAATCGGGCAGGTCAGCGGTCTGGCGGGCATCCAGCTGCGGTTCCTGGCCCTGCTGGCCGCCTCCCTCCTGGTGTACGGGCTCGTCGCGCGGCTGCTGCCGGGAGCGGCCGTGCGCATCGGCGCCGCGGCGGTCGCGGGTCTGGCCACCGGGGTGACCGCCTCGGGCAGCATCGTGGCGCTGCGCGGCACCGACTGGCCGATCTACGCCAACATCGGCGACGTCGGCAACCTCCAGCAGTGGGCGTACGACGTCATCGACGGCGTGACGCTCCCGCCGTCGTACCCGCCCGGCTTCCCGCACCTGCTCGCCTGGGCGGCGGAGAACCTCTTCGACGGGGACGTGCCGAAGGCCACGAAGTGGGTGATGATCGGCTTCCTCGCGCTCACCGGCCCCGCCGCCTATCTGGCCTGGCGGATGCTGCTGCCCCCGCTGTGGGCCCTCGGCATCGGCGTGACCGCGACGCTGCCGCTGGTCGACCCGTACAAGCCGTACTCCCCGCTCGTCCTGATGGTCGTCATCCCGGTCTTCGCCAAGCTCGCCCAGGTGGTGCTGCGCTCCTCCGCGCTCGGCCGGAAGCGGGCCCTGGCCGTCGGCGCCGGTCTCGGGCTGCTGCTCGCGGGTCTGTTCCTGCTGTACGCGGGCTGGTTCGTGTGGTCCTCGGTCGGTGTCGTCGTCCTCTTCACGATGCTGCTGGTCCACCTCTTCCGCGCGGGCGGGATTCGCGCCCTGGGGGAGGGCCTGGTTCCGCTGAGCGCGACGCTCGTGGTGTTCTTCGCCCTGGCCGGCTCCTACTTCGTGCAGCTGCTCTCGGCCAGCGGCACGACCAAGGACACGTACTTCTACTTCGACACGGCCAGCGACCCGGCGTACTTCGCCATGTGGGGCGCCGACATGCCGAGCCCGCAACACCTGCTCGGCTGGCCGCCGCTCGGAGAGCTCGGCGGTGTCGGCCTCTTCAGCATCGTCCTGATGCTGGGGCTGGGCGTGGCCCTCGCCCTCGGGCTGCGCCACCCGCTGGTGATGACCCTGGCGGCGTGCACGGCGAGCGCGTTCTTCCTGCGCTACTGGTACGCCTCCCACATGGAGCGCGACCAGGCGGTGCAGCTCTACCCGCGCACCAGCCACCAGATCATGTACTGCCTGATCGCGCTGACCGGCCTCGCGGTGTACTTCGCGGCCGGGCGGGTCCGGGCGTGGGCGCGCGCCCACGAGGTGGAGGTGCCGCTGTCCGCCCGGGCCCGGCCGGCCCTCACCTCCCGGCCCAGGGCCGTGGTCGTCGGCGCGCTCGCCGCGCTGGGACTGCTCTTCGGCACGGCCGGCTCCTCGACGGCGGACAACATCATGCCGAAGGACCCCGCCAAGGGCGGGATGGGGCAGCTCGCCTGGCGCTCGCACACCATGCGGCAGCCGGACGGGACGTGCCCCAAGTACGCGCCCAAGGGCAAGTGCGAGCCGTACACCCCGCCTCTGCGGGGCAAGAGGGACGTCCCCGCCGCGAAGAAGTAGGGGCGCTCCTACGGAAAACGGCCTGCCGCTGGTCCTGGGACCGGCGGCAGGCCGTTTCTCGTACGGGGGCGGAGCGGGCCGCTCAGCTCTGCCCGGAGGTGAAGGCGTGCCGGGCGAGCGTACGGGCTCCGTCGCGCTGCCCGCGGCGCAGGGCACCGGGCAGCATCGTGAGCGCGTGCAGCCGCGAGGCGCTGTGGAAGCGCGCCGCGCGGGCCGCCTTCGGCCAGCCGCGGGCGTCCATGCGCGCGGCGACCGCGGAGAAGTACCGCTCGGCCTCCGCGAAGCGGGTGCCCGAGAAGGCCTGTACCGACGACTCGCTGACCGCGTGCCGGCGGTACTGGAACACCGTGGTGGAGTTGTCGATGACCATTCCCTCGCCCTCTTCGAGCAGGTCGACGACGAGCGCGAGGTCCTGGATCACCGAGTAGTCGTCGCGGAAGTTCACCTTGCGCAGCGCTTCTCCGCGCCAGGCGATCGAGGGGAAGTAGAGCCAGTTACCCCGCAGCACGCTGGCGGCCAGTTCCTCACCGGCCATCAGCCGGCGGCCCTTCACCTGCGGTGCGTACAGCCGCTTCTTGGTGTTGTCCACGAGACCGGCCGTGACCCGGCCGTCGCCGTCGATGACCTCGACGCCGGGCTGGACCATGCCGGTGCCGGGGTGGGAGGCGAGGACCGAGCGGACGGTCTCCAGGTAGTGCGGGTGCAGCAGGTCGTCGCAGCCCATGATGACCACGTAGTCGGCCTCGGAGAGCTGCACGCACTTCTGGAAGTTCTTGGTGATGCCGAGGTTCTGCTCGTTGCGGGTGTAGTGCACCCGCTCGTCACCGAGCTGTTCGAACCAGCCGGGGACGTCCGGCTCCTTGCCGTCGTCGATCACGACGAGCCTGAAGTCCGGGTCGGTCTGCGCCAGGACGCTGCGCACCGCGTCCTGCATCAGCCGGACGTCCCCGTAGTAGGGGAGCATGAAGTCGAAGGTCGGGGTAGCCACGGGACGTCAGGCCTTCACGGAGTCGGAGTCCGCGGGGGCGCCGGCGGCGGCCTCGGCCGGGGGAGCCTCCGGGGCCGCCGGGACGTCGCCGCGCAGCCGGGCGTCGTTGTGCCGGATGCCCTCGCTGATGGCGACGGTCCGCGCCAGGTCGGTGATCTTCTTCTCCAGCGAGCGGAAGCGCAGGAAGGTGTTGAGCGTGAGGAAGCCCATGGCGAGGACCATCACGTACAGCACCAGGTCCGTGCCGCGGCCGACGCCGAGCTGCTGGGCGACCCAGGTGACGTCGGTCGGGCGGAGCACCGCGTACACGTTGACGACGACGAACACCGAGAAGGCGATGCGCTTCCAGGCCCGGTTCTTGGCCTGGCCCCAGGTCCGTATGAACATCAGTGCCATCGACACCGAACCGGCGATCAGGAGCAGCTGGATCCAGAAGTACTTCATCGACGCCCACGCTCCCGCAGCGAAATGTCAAAAAGGATGTTGACGCCGTTGATCAGGGACTGCCCCTTGGCGCGCGAGTAGTCCGTGTAGAGGATGTCCACCGGCACCTCGGTGACCCGCAGGCCGGAGCCGGCCAGGAAGCCGACGAGCTCCGATGCGTGGGCCATGCCGTTCATGGTGATGTTCAGCTGCTCGGCGGCCTCACGGCCCAGGACGCGCAGACCGTTGTGCGCGTCGGTGAGCTTGAGCTTGCGCGCGGTGGGGCTGACGGCGGCGGCCGTGCGCAGCACGACCTGCTTGATCCACGGCACCTGGCCGTTCTGCTCGATGAACCGGGAGCCGAGCACCACGTCGGCCTCGTCGGCCCGCAGGACGGCGACCATCTTCTCGACGTCCTTGGTCTGGTGCTGACCGTCCGCGTCGAAGGTGGCGAAGTAGCGGGCGCCGGGCTGGGCCAGCGCGTACGTCAGGCCGGTCTGCAGGGCCGCGCCCTGGCCGAGGTTGACGGGGTGGCGCACCAGGTGGGCGCCGGTGGTCGCTATGTGCTCGGCCGAGTCGTCGGTGCTGCCGTCGTCGACGACGACGATGTTGGGGAACGTCTTGCGGGCCCCCTCGACCACGTCGGCGATCACCTGGCCCTCGTTATAGGCCGGTATGACCAGCCAGACATCGTCGTATTGGGACACGGTAGCTCCAGCTGAATGTGGCACGAACGAGTACTCGGTGATCGGTGAGGCGTCTCGGCGCGGCAAGGTCATCTCCTGGAAGCGCCCACGCCCGGGCTGCTTGCGTCGGCCATGTGCCCTGGTCCTCCGGTGGCCCCCGCAGCCGCTCCGGGGAAGCTCAGCCTCAAAGCCGCCAGCATAGCGAGCACGGTGGCGAGGGAGCCGAGGGCGTAGGCGAGGATCACACGCAAGGCCACGTCTCCCGGCACGAAGGTGACGCCCAGAAGGACCGCCGTACCGAGGACCCAGCACAGCAGTTGCAGGTTGTGCCGCTTGAATACCATGAGCGCCTGTCCGAGGACCATCGCGAACATGTACGCGACGGTGCCCGCGGACATCAGGAAGAAGTCGAGGCAGCCCAGTACCGGCTTGGCACCGAACAGCACCTGGATGAGCCACGGCCCGAAGACCGTGGCGGGCACGCCGCCGAGCAGACCGAGCCCTCCGACGACCACGCCGATCCGGCGCAGCATCGCCCAGAAGGCCACCCGGTCCCCCGCCGTGAACGCGGCGCTGAGGCCGCTGAGCAGGGACGCCTGGAGCGAGCCGAAGACGAAGAGCGGCACGCGGGCCAGGACCAGCGCGTTCAGCAGCGCCGCGATCAGGACGCTGTCGGCGGGTGCGAGCAGCTTGGTGCTCATCACGGCGGCGTTGACGACCACCTGGGAGAGCAGGGTCGCGCAGATCAGCAGGCCGAGCCCGTTGTACAGCTCGCGCCAGGCGATCGGGCCGCCGGGGCCGGCCCCGCGCAGCAGCGGGGGCAGCGTCACCAGGGTCGCCGCGATCGGCGCGATCGCGAGGACGAGGCTGAAGTCGAGCGCCGAGTGCAGCCCGGAGAGGGCGCAGGCGAAGGCGAGCACGATCCGCAGGCCGCCGTCCACGGCGAGCTGGGTGCCGTACGCGGGGAACAGCCCGAGCCCGGCCAGCACGCCCCGGGTCAGGTAGCACACGGCCATGCCCGCGAAAGCCGCGCCGAGCGCCGCGACCAGCGAGCGGTCGCCGTGGAACAGGAGGTCCGCGAGGGGACCGGCGGCGAGGCCCAGGGCGAGCAGGGTCGCGCCGAGGATCCCCGCGGTCAGCAGGGCGGCCCGGCGGAGCACGGGGGCGGCGCCCCGGCCGAGGACCGTGCGGGCGGAGACGATCCGCGTGAGCTCCTGCTCGACGGGGAAGAACAGACCGATGCCGACGGACATCACGATCGTCCACAGCACGGAGACGTTCGCCATGTCGTCGGTGGACAGGCTGTGGCCCGCCACGCCCAGGTGGACGTAGGAGGCCGCGCCCAGCACGACGGTGCCGCCGGCCACCGCGACGGTGCCCGGCGGCAGGGCCGCGCTCAACTTGTTCAGCAGGGCTTTCATCCCGCCCGGCCGTCCCGGGCCTGCGTGGCCAGCGTGGTGAAGGCGGGGGCGCCGAGCGCCTCCGCCAGCTGCTCCCGCCAGTCCGCGAGCGGGGCCAGGCCCGCTTCGGCCCAGCGATCGTGCGCGAGCACGCTGAACGCCGGCCGGACGGCGGGGCGTACGAACGCCTCCGAGGTGGTGGGCCGGATCCGCTCCGGGTCGAGCCCGCTCAGCCGGTACGTCTCACGGGCCAGCCCCATCCAGGTGGTCCGGCCGCTGGCGGTGCCGTGGTAGACCCCGCCCGGGGCCCTGCCTTCGAGCGCGGCGAGGCCGAGCTCGACGAGGCGGCGGGCCAGCGCGAGGGACCAGGTGGGCTGGCCGTGCTGGTCGTCGACCACGTCGAGGGTGTCGCGCTGCGCGGCCAGCTTCAGCATGGTCGCGACGAAGTTCGGGCCGTGCTCGCCGTACAGCCAGGCCGTCCGGACCACGTAGCCGTCCTGCGGCAGGAGTTCGGCGACGGCCTGCTCGCCGGCCAGCTTGGTACGGCCGTAGGCGTTGACCGGTCCGGTCTCGGCGTCCTCGCGGTACGGCTCCGCGGCGTCGCCGGGCAGCACGTAGTCGGTGGAGACGTGCAGCAGCCGCGCCCCGGCGGCGGCGCAGGCCCCCGCGAGGACCCGTACGCCGGTGCCGTTGACGGCGGTGGCGGCCTCCTCGGCCGTCTCCGCCCCGTCGACGTCCGTCCAGGCGGCGCAGTTCACGACGACGGCGGCCCCCTCGACGGCGGCGCGGACCGCGTCCGGGTCGGTGATGTCGAGGTCGGCGCGGCGCAGGCCCGCCGCCTCGATGCCGGCGTCCTTCAGGACGGCCAGGACGTCCTGGCCGAGCATCCCGGCCGCGCCGGTGACGAGCCAGCGCCCGGCTCGCGGGTCGGTGCTCACTTCTGCAGGGCCGCCTTCGCCTTCAGCGGCTCCCACCAGGCGCGGTTCTCGCGGTACCAGTCGATGGTGGCCTTGATGCCGTCCTCGAACGTGACCTGCGGGGCGTAGCCCAGCTCGGCGCCGATCTTGCTGATGTCGATGGAGTAGCGCAGGTCGTGGCCCTTGCGGTCCTCGACCCGCTCGACCATCTCCCAGCCGAGGCCTGCGGCTTCCAGCAGGACGCCGGTGAGCTCCTTGTTGGTGAGCTCGGTGCCGCCGCCGATGTTGTAGACCTCGCCGGCGCGGCCCTTGCGCATGGCCAGGTCGATGCCGCGGCAGTGGTCCGAGACGTGCAGCCAGTCGCGGACGTTGCCGCCGTCGCCGTACAGCGGGACCTTCTTGCCGTCCATCAGGTTCGAGACGAACAGCGGGATGACCTTCTCCGGGAACTGGTAGTGCCCGTAGTTGTTGGAGCAGCGGGTGACCACCACGTCCATCCCGTGGGTGCGGTGGTACGCCAGAGCCAGCAGGTCGGACGACGCCTTCGAGGCGGAGTACGGGGAGTTCGGCACCAGCGGCCACTCCTCCGTCCAGGAGCCCTCGCTGATCGAGCCGTAGACCTCGTCGGTGGAGATGTGGACGAAGCGGCCGACGCCGTGCTTGCGGGCGGCGTCCAGCAGGACCTGCGTACCGACGACGTTGGTCATCACGAACGGGCCCGCGCCGGCGATCGAGCGGTCCACGTGGGACTCGGCGGCGAAGTGCACGACCACGTCGTGACCGGCCATCACACGGTCGACGGCCTCGGCGTCGCAGATGTCGCCCTTGACGAAGCGGTATCCGGGGTGGTCGGCGACCGGGGCGAGATTGGCCTCGACGCCGGAGTACGTCAGCTTGTCGAAGACAGTGATCTGCGCCGTGGCATCTGCACCGAGCTGCTGGCGAACGAATTCTGAACCGATGAAGCCGGCGCCGCCGGTCACGAGGATGCGCATAATACGAAGAGTCTAGCCGCCTGCCGAACGTCACATGCCCTGGGCGCGGCTCCCCCACGGCCCCTCGCATAGGGTTCTCCCCATGCGTGGAATCCTCTTGGCCGGTGGCACCGGATCGCGACTGTGGCCGCTGACGCGGGCAGTCTCGAAGCAGCTGCTCCCCGTCTTCGACAAGCCGATGATCTACTACCCGCTCTCCACCCTGGTGATGGCGGGCATCAGCGAGATCCTGATCATCACGACCCCTGACGACCGGGCCCAGTTCGAGCGACTGCTCGGCGACGGCTCGCAGTTCGGGCTGCGGCTGGAGTACGCCGTCCAGGAGCGCCCGGAGGGCATCGCCCAGGCCTTCGTCCTCGGCGCCGACTTCATCGGTGACGAGTCCGTCGCACTGATCCTCGGCGACAACATCTTCCACGGCAGTGGTCTCGGCACCCGCCTCGCGCAGCACACCGACGCCAAGGGCGGCCGGGTGTTCGCGTACCCGGTGGCGGACCCGACGGCGTACGGCGTCGTCGAGTTCGACGAGACCGGCCAGGCCATCTCCATCGAGGAGAAGCCGGCCCGGCCCAAGTCCCGCTACGCGGTGCCGGGTCTGTACTTCTACGACAACCGGGTCGTGGAGATAGCCCGCGGGCTGGAGCCCAGCGCCCGCGGCGAGCTGGAGATCACCGCCGTCAACGACGCCTACCTGCAGGCCGGCGAGCTGAACGTGACGATCCTCGACCGGGGTACCGCCTGGCTCGACACCGGCACGTTCGTGTCGATGGTCCAGGCCTCCGAGTTCGTCCGCGTGATCGAGGAACGCCAGGGCTTCAAGATCGGCTGCATCGAGGAGGCGGCCTGGCGGGCCGGCCTGATCGACTCCGCGCAGCTGCGCGAACTGGCCGAACCGCTGACCAAGAGCGGCTACGGCGACTACCTGCTGCAGCTGCTCGCCGAGGAGGACGCCCGATGAAGTTCCGCGAGCTCTCCATCGAGGGCGCCTTCGAGATCACCCCGCAGCTGCACGGCGACCCGCGCGGCCTGTTCACCGAGTGGTACCGCTTCGACCGGCTGGCCGAGGTCGTCGGGCACCCGCTGAACCTGGCGCAGGCGAACCTCTCGGTCTCCTCGGCCGGTGTGGTCCGCGGCATCCACTTCGCCGACGTCCCGCGCGGCCAGGCCAAGTACGTGACCTGCGTGCGCGGCGCCGTCCTCGACGTGATCGTGGACCTGCGCGTCGGCTCCCCGACCTTCGGCACGTGGGAGGGCGTCCGCCTCGACGACGTGGACCGCCGCGCGGTCTACATCCCCGAGGGCCTGGGCCACGGCTTCTGCGCGCTCAGCGACGACGCCACGCTCTCCTACCTCTGCTCGGAGACCTACAACCCGACCGGCGAGCACTCCGTGCACCCGCTCGACGCCGACCTGGGCATCGAGTGGCCGGCCGAGGTCCCGCTGCTCTCCGCCCGCGACGAGGCCGCCCCGTCGCTGGCCGACGCGATCGCGACCGGGCTGCTGCCCGACTACGCGGCCTGCAAGGAGTTCACCGAGTCGCTCCGCGTGAGCTGACCGCCGGCGCACCCGCGCGAAGAGGGCCGCATCCCGTTCACCGGGGATGCGGCCCTTTCGTCGTACCGCAGCCCGGCCCGCCGGGCCGTCAGTGGACGACGGAGAAACTGCGCCAGGGCAGACTGCCGGTGGCCGTCACGTTCGAGGTGGACTGCGGGATGTAGATGCCGGGCGCCCTGTCGCTCTTCTGGCAGTCCGGCGTCCTGTACATGATCACGTCGACGAGGGTGTTGTTGTAGACGTGGGACGCGCCGCGCGGGAGGCCGATCTTGTGGCAGCCCTGGACGGGCGTGTTCGAGTAGCTGAGCAGGACCGGCGAGTCCTCGGCCCGGAAGCTGAGCTGGCCCACGGTGGTCTTGCCGGTCGAGCAGGCCGTGGCCGTGAGCAGCAGCGCCGCCCCGGTGATGACGCCGACGTACCGGAGCCTGGCTCCTCCGATTTCACGCATGGTGCTCGGTCCTCGTCTCTGCGGTGGTGTCTGCCTCTACCGCAGCCTCACCCGCCGGGCGCCGCCGGGCATCCGCAGCGCACCCGAAGGGATGACGGCTCGTCCCGCGGTGAGCTCTCCCCCCGCGTCGGGCCACCGGCACGCCGAAGGGCCCCGTCCCACCGCCGGAGCGGTGGGACGGGGCCCTTCAGTGCAACTTGGTGCTCGTCGAACGAGCTACCAGGTCAGAACACGAATTACTTCGTGATCTTGGTGACCTGGCCGGCGCCCACGGTACGACCACCCTCACGGATGGCGAACTTCAGGCCCTCCTCCATGGCGACCGGCTGGATCAGCGCGACCGACATCTCGGTGTTGTCGCCCGGCATGACCATCTCCGTGCCGGCCGGCAGGGTGACGACACCCGTGACGTCCGTGGTACGGAAGTAGAACTGCGGACGGTAGTTGTTGAAGAACGGGGTGTGACGGCCACCCTCGTCCTTCGACAGGATGTAGGCCTGGGCCTCGAACTCGGTGTGCGGGGTGACCGAACCGGGCTTGATGATGACCTGGCCGCGCTCGACGTCCTCGCGCTTGATGCCACGGAGGAGCAGACCGACGTTCTCACCGGCCTGGCCCTCGTCGAGCAGCTTGCGGAACATCTCGATACCGGTGACCGTGGTGGTGGTCTTCTCTTCCTTGATACCGATGATGTCGACGGTCTCGTTGACCTTCAGGACACCACGCTCGATACGGCCGGTGACGACCGTACCGCGACCGGTGATCGTGAAGACGTCCTCGACGGGCATGAGGAACGGCTTCTCGGTGTCACGCGGCGGGGTCGGGATGGCCTCGTCGACGGCGTCCATCAGGCCGAGGAGCTTGTCGCCCCACTCCTTGTCGCCCTCGAGCGCCTTCAGCGCGGAGACGCGGACGACCGGCAGGTCGTCGCCCGGGAACTCGTACTCGGAGAGCAGCTCACGGACCTCGAGCTCGACGAGCTCCAGGATCTCCTCGTCGTCCACCATGTCGGCCTTGTTCAGGGCGACGACGATGTACGGAACGCCGACCTGGCGGGCCAGGAGCACGTGCTCCTTGGTCTGCGGCATCGGGCCGTCGGTGGCGGCGACCACGAGGATCGCGCCGTCCATCTGCGCGGCACCGGTGATCATGTTCTTGATGTAGTCAGCGTGACCCGGGCAGTCGACGTGGGCGTAGTGACGCGCCTCGGTCTGGTACTCGACGTGCGCGATGGAGATGGTGATACCGCGCTGGCGCTCCTCAGGAGCCTTGTCGATCTGGTCGAACGCCGAGGCCGCGTTCAGGTCCGGGTACTTGTCGTGCAGCACCTTGGTAATGGCGGCCGTGAGGGTCGTCTTACCGTGGTCAATGTGACCGATGGTGCCGATGTTGACGTGCGGCTTAGTCCGCTCGAACTTCGCCTTCGCCACGGGGTCCTCCTGAGAGTGGTTCTGTACGCCTTAACTCATCGGCGCCAGGTGATCTTTGCTGGATAGCCGGTTCCCCCGGGGCAACGGGAGATTGCTCCTGTTGCCCCAGAGGCTCCGGTGGCAAGCCTAAAACGTGAACTCGGAAGAGTTACTCGCCCTTGGCCTTCGCGATGATCTCCTCGGCGACGTTCCGGGGAACCTCGGCGTAGGAGTCGAACTGCATCGAGTAGCTGGCGCGACCCGAGGTCTTGCTGCGGAGGTCGCCGACGTAGCCGAACATCTCCGAGAGGGGCACGAGGCCCTTGACGATCTTGGCTCCGTGACGGTCCTCCATGGCCTGGATCTGGCCACGGCGGGAGTTGATGTCACCAATGACATCACCCATGGACTCCTCGGGCGTGGTGACCTCAACGGCCATCATCGGCTCGAGCAGAACGGGCGAAGCCTTGCGCGCGGCCTCCTTGAAGGCCTGCGAGCCGGCGATCTTGAACGCGAGCTCGGAGGAGTCGACCTCGTGGTAGCCACCGTCGAGAAGCGTGACGCGGACGCCCGTCATCTCGTAGCCGGCCAGGATGCCGAACTGCATGGCCTCCTGCGCACCGGCGTCCACCGAAGGGATGTACTCCTTCGGCACGCGGCCACCGGTGACCTTGTTCACGAACTCGTACGCCGGGCCGTCGGCCTCGGTGATGGGCTCGATCGCGATCTGCACCTTGGCGAACTGACCGGTACCACCGGTCTGCTTCTTGTGGGTGTAGTCGTGACGCTCGACGGCCTTGCGGATCGTCTCGCGGTAGGCCACCTGCGGCTTGCCGACGTTGGCCTCGACCTTGAACTCGCGCTTCATACGGTCGACCAGCACCTCGAGGTGCAGCTCGCCCATACCGCCGAGGATGGTCTGGCCGGTCTCCTCGTCCGAGTGAACGTGGAAGGAGGGGTCCTCCTCCGCGAGACGCTGGATGGCGACACCCAGCTTCTCCTGGTCACCCTTGGACTTGGGCTCGATGGCGACCTGGATGACCGGAGCCGGGAAGTCCATGGACTCCAGGATCACGGGCTGCTTGTCGTCACAGAGCGTCTCACCGGTGGTGGTCTGCTTCAGGCCCATCACGGCGACGATGTCGCCGGCGCCCACCGAGTCGATCTCCTCACGCTTGTTCGCGTGCATGCGGTAGATCTTGCCGATGCGCTCCTTCTTGCCCTTGACGGAGTTCAGCACCGCGGTGCCGGCCTCCAGGCGGCCCGAGTAAACCCGGACGAAGGTGAGCTTACCGAGGTGCGGGTCGCTCATGATCTTGAACGCGAGCGCGGCGAGGGGCTCCTCGTCCGACGGCTTGCGCTTCACGACCGTCTCGGCGTCGCGGACGTCGTGGCCCTCGATGGCCTCGATGTCCAGCGGCGACGGGAGGTAGCGGACGACGGCGTCGAGCAGGGGCTGAACACCCTTGTTCTTGAACGCCGTGCCACAGAACACCGCGGTGATCGTGGGCTCGCCCTTGCCCTTGCCGGAGCCCAGGATGATGCGGCGCACGGCGGCGTGCAGCTGCTCCTCGGTCGGCTCGTCGCCGTTGAGGAAGAGCTCCATGATCTCGTCGTCGTTCTCGGCGACGGTCTCGACCAGCTTGCCGCGCCACTCCTCGGCAACCTCGGTGTGCGAGGCCGGGATGTCGACGATGTCGTACATCTCGCCCTTGGTCGCCTCGGCGGACCAGACGAGCGCCTTCATGCGGACGAGGTCGACGACACCCTGGAAGTCGGCCTCGGCACCGATCGGGAGCTGCATGACGATCGGAACCGCACCGAGGCGGTCCTTGATCATGTCGACGCAGCGGTGGAACTCGGCGCCCGTACGGTCGAGCTTGTTGACGAAGCAGATGCGCGGAACGCCGTAGCGGTCGGCCTGACGCCAAACGGTCTCGGACTGCGGCTCCACACCGGCGACACCGTCGAACACGGTGACGGCGCCGTCGAGGACGCGGAGCGAACGCTCCACCTCGACGGTGAAGTCAACGTGACCCGGGGTGTCGATGATGTTGATGGTGTGGTCGACGTCCTCGAGCGGCCAGTGGCAGGTCGTCGCGGCAGACGTGATCGTGATGCCGCGCTCCTGCTCCTGCTCCATCCAGTCCATCGTGGCAGCGCCGTCGTGGACCTCACCGATCTTGTACGACACACCGGTGTAGAACAGGATGCGCTCGGTGGTGGTCGTCTTGCCCGCGTCGATGTGAGCCATGATGCCGATGTTGCGCACCTTGGCAAGGTCAAGCGAAGTGGTAGCCATATCGGCTCAGTCTTCTCTCGGTCTCGATGTGGGTTCGGACTACCAGCGGTAGTGCGCGAAGGCCTTGTTGGACTCGGCCATCTTGTGCGTGTCCTCGCGCTTCTTGACGGCCGCACCGAGGCCGTTCGAGGCGTCGAGAAGCTCGTTCATCAGGCGCTCGGTCATGGTCTTCTCGCGGCGGGCGCGGGAGTAGCCCACGAGCCAGCGGAGGGCCAGGGTCGACTGACGACCCGGCTTGACCTCGACGGGAACCTGGTAGGTCGCGCCACCGACACGGCGGGACTTGACCTCGAGGGACGGCTTGACGTTCTCCAGCGCGCGCTTCAGCGTGATGACCGGGTCGTTGCCGGTCTTCTCGCGGAGGCCTTCCATGGCGCCGTAAACGATGCGCTCGGCGGTGGAGCGCTTGCCGTTCAGGAGGATCTTGTTGATGAGCGAGGTCACCAGAGGAGATGCGTAGACCGGGTCGATGATGACCGGGCGCTTCGGGGCGGGGCCCTTACGAGGCATTCTTACTTCTCCTTCTTGGCGCCGTAGCGGCTGCGGGCCTGCTTGCGGTTCTTGACAGCCTGGGTGTCAAGCGCACCGCGGATGATCTTGTAGCGAACACCCGGCAGGTCCTTCACACGGCCACCACGCACGAGCACGATCGAGTGCTCCTGCAGGTTGTGTCCCTCACCCGGAATGTAAGCGGTGACCTCGATGCCGGAGGTCAGACGCACACGCGCGACCTTACGCAGCGCCGAGTTCGGCTTCTTCGGGGTGGTCGTGAACACACGCGTGCAGACGCCACGACGCTGAGGCGAAGCCTCGAGCGCGGGGGTCTTTGTCTTCTCGACCTTGTCCTGCCGGCCCTTACGGACCAGCTGCTGGATCGTAGGCACTACTTCTCCGGTTTCTGTGTGCCGTGTAGTGAAGCTAACCTGGAACTTTTGCCGACCCACGCGGTCGGGTGTGTCGGATCCTGCACACCTTCACCGGGGTGAAGGAGGGCTCGGATCGCGGTGTGTTCTTCTCGGCTCACCGCGGCGTCCTAAGCGCACGCGGGAGCCCAGGGCACACCCCAGGCACAAGGTCAGAGCGTACCTACCTCACAGAGGTAGGTCAAAACAAATGCCCAGCACGAAAACACACCGGACGCAAGGCGTACGGACCGGCCACTTCGTCCGGACCGCCCTTCCGCGGCGCAACACCCGGACCGCGCAGGTCAGTCGCGGGCACGGCGCCGCGACGGCGGCCCCGCAGGCCGGCATGCCCCGGCCCTACGAACCCCGGCGCGTTCCCCCGCCCGAGTGGTCGCACCGGCCACCGCTCCAGGAGCGCCCACGCCCCCGTCCGGGCCGCCGCCGGGACCGCGCCGCGCCCCGTACCGGCCACCGACCCCGCCGGTCCTGGCAGGCCTCGGCCGCGTGCGCCGATCGTCGCAGCCGTCTCCGCGGTGGCCGTGACCGCCTGGCAGATCAGCGGCCAGTAGCCCGCCCGACCCCGCGCACCGGGGCGGCCCGCCCGGGGGGCCGCCCCCCGCCCGCGACCTAGACTGGCGGCTTGCCGTCGAGGAGCAGGGAGCAGGACATTGGGCACCGTGGCACCGGAGCAGACCGCGGTCGGCTCCCCTCCCCCCGGCCCGGACGAGCGCTCCCCCCGCCGCACCCTGCGGTTCCGCGGGCCCCTGCTCGCCTTCCTGATCACCGCGGGCGCGTTCTGCACGGCCTGGGTGGCGCGCGGCAGCTTCCCCTTCGGCAACACCGGCCGGGCCATCAACGACCAGGCCAACCAGTACGTCCCCTTCCACCGGGCCCTGTGGGACCTCGTCCACGGCCAGGCCGCCGGGGACCTGCTCTTCACCTGGCGCGGCGGCTTCGGCCAGCAGTTCCTGTCCGACTACTACACGTACCTCGGCAACCCCTTCTCCTGGCTCGCCGTCCTCGTCCCCCGCGCCCACGTGGACCTGGCGGTCTTCGCGATCACCCCGATCACCATGGGCACCGGCGCCGTCGTGATGACGGTGTACCTCGGCAAGCTGCACCCCGGCCCCTGGTGGCAGCGCGGCGTGCTCGGAGCCGTGTACGGCCTGTGCGCCTGGGCCCTGAGCGACGCCTCCTACATCCCGATGTGGCTGTGGGGCCTGGTGGCGCTGCCCGTGCTCGGCATCGCCGTCGAGTGGTGCCTGGAGCAGCGGCGCTGGCCGGGCGTGGCCCTGCTCGTCGCGCTCGCCTGGTTCGGGAACTTCTACACGGCGATGATGGCGACGATGGCCGCCTGCGTCCTGCTGGCCATCCGCCTGACCACGCTCGGCATGACGGGCCGCCAGCGGCTGCTCGCCCTGTGGCGCGCCGCGACCGCCGCCGCCACGGGCATCCTCCTCACCCTCCCGTTCCTCCTCCCGTCCTTCCTGTCCAGCAGCGCGGCGCAGCCCACCCGGGCGGGCGCGTTCGACCCGGTCCGGATCGAGCTCTTCCTCGCGGGCATGCTCCCGGCGACGCACCTGTGGGGCGGCCGGCCCCGCCTGTACGTCGCCTCCCTCGGGCTGATCCTGGCGGGCTCGTTTCTCCTCAACACGCGCATCGCGAAGAAGACCCGGCTGGTCTGGGCCGCGGCGACGGTCCTCGTGGCCGTCTCGTTCCAGTTCCCGCCCACCCAGTACGTGTGGCACGGCCTGGCGGTCCCGAACGGCAACCCGTACCGCGAGGCCTTCGTCTTCAGCGGCATGGTGGTGATCGTCGCCTGGCTGGCCCTGGCCAACCGGCCGCGCCCGCTCCACCTGGCCCTGGTGGCCGCCCTGCTCGTCCTGGCCGCCTTCGTACTGCGCCGCGCCGACGACTTCGGCGGCTGGACCTGGCCCGCCGTCCTGGGCGGCGGCGCGGTCTCCGTCCTCGCCCTCGTCCTGCTCACCCTGGGCGAGAAGCGCCGCCACCTCGTCCCCGTGGCCGCCGCGCTCATGGTCGCCGTGGTCTTCGCCGAGTCCGCGGTCGCCGCCTACAACGCGGACGTCCGCCGCGCCCGTGAGCGCTGGGCGAAGCCCGTCGCCACCTCGAACCGTTCGATCGCCGAGCACTTCGACGCCGTACGGCGCGTGGACGGCTGGCCCGCCTACCGCACCGACTCGGGCGCGCCGCAGACCTCGTACAACGACGCCCTCGCCCTGCGCTCGGAAGGCCCGCAGTACTACAGCAGCTATCTGCCGGAGGCGACCTACCAGGCCCTGGAACCCCTCGGGTACGGCTACAAGAACGACGGCCGGACCTTCTTCGGCGCGGACAACCCGGTGCTCGACGCGATCTTCTCCATCGGCGCCCGCGTCCGCCCGGGAACCGCCCCCGGCACCTGGACGGGCGCCACGTTCCCCGCGCCCCCGCTGGTCACCGTCCGCACCGCGCCCTACACCTCCCCGGGCCCGGCGGACAGCGTCTGGGCCCGCCAGGAGAACGTCCTGGGCGCGACCGTCTACCAGGTCCCCGACGTCGCCCGCGGCGGCAGCGCCACCGAGCAGACGTACACCGCGCGGTGCACCCCCGGCTCCGAGGCCTACTGGTACTCCCCCGCCCTCCACGGCACCCTCGCCGCAGGCGGCACCGAGCGGCCCCTGGAAGACCTGATGACCGGTGTCACCCCGCTCGGCCCGGTCCCCGCCTCGGGCCGGCTCGACGTCACCGTCCGCACGCGGACCGAGGACGCCACGGCCGGCACCCACCCCCTGGGCTGCCTGAACCGCACCGCCCTGGACACCAGGGTCCGCGACCTCACCACCACGGGCGCGACCAAGGTCGACGTCACCGGCCACGGCATCGAGGCGACCCTCCCCCGCGGCACCACCGGCACCGCGGTCCTGGCGATGACGAACGTCCCCGGCTGGCAGTGCTCCGCCCCGGTCCGCGACTTCCACGGCCTGGTCTCCCTGGACCTCCCGGCGGGCACGGACGAGCTCTCCTGCACCTTCACCCCGAGGGGCCTGGCCCCCGGTCTCGCCGGCGCCGCCGTGGCCCTGCTCACCCTGGTCTCGGTGACGATCGCGGCCCGCCGCCGCCGCGCCTGACCCGCCCGCCCTGGGTTCCGGCCCCCGAGCCGGAACCCTGGCCCGGACCCCGGGCCGGGACCGGCCCCCAACGAGAAAACCCCCGCCGCTCCTCTCGGAGCGACGGGGGGTTTCTTCATACGAGCTCTCAGCCGTTGTACGGGCCGTAGTCGTAGTCCTCCAGCGGGACAGCCTGGCCGGAGCCGGTGCCGAAGGGCGAGTAGTCGATGTCGTCGTAGCCGACGGCCGAGTACATCGCGGCCTTCGCCTCCTCGGTGGGCTCCACCCGGATGTTGCGGTAGCGGGACAGACCCGTACCGGCCGGGATGAGCTTACCGATGATGACGTTCTCCTTGAGGCCGATCAGGGAGTCGGACTTGGCGTTGATCGCCGCGTCCGTCAGGACCCTGGTCGTCTCCTGGAAGGACGCCGCCGACAGCCACGACTCGGTCGCGAGCGAGGCCTTGGTGATACCCATCAGCTGCGGACGGCCGGAGGCGGGGTGACCGCCCTCGGTGACCACACGACGGTTCTCGGTCTCGAACTTCGACCGCTCGACCAGCTCGCCCGGCAGGAGCTCCGCGTCGCCGGACTCGATGATCGTCACGCGGCGCAGCATCTGCCGGATGATGATCTCGATGTGCTTGTCGTGGATCGACACGCCCTGCGAGTTGTAGACCTTCTGGACTTCGCCGACCAGGTGGACCTGGACGGCACGCTGGCCGAGGATGCGCAGCACGTCGTGCGGGTTGGTGGCACCCATGGTGAGCTTCTGGCCCACCTCGACGTGGTCGCCCTCGTGCACGATGACCTTGGCGCGCTTGGAGATCGGGAACGCCGTCTCGTCGCTGCCGTCGTCGGGCGTGATGACGATCTTCTTCGTCTTCTCGGTCTCCTCGATCCGCACGCGGCCGGCGGCCTCGGAGATCGGGGCGACACCCTTCGGGGTACGGGCCTCGAAGAGCTCGACGACACGCGGCAGACCCTGCGTGATGTCGTCACCGGCCACACCACCGGTGTGGAAGGTACGCATCGTCAGCTGGGTACCGGGCTCACCGATGGACTGGGCGGCGATGATGCCGACCGCCTCACCGATGTCGACCAGCTTGCCGGTGGCGAGCGAGCGTCCGTAGCAGAAGGCACAGGTGCCGACCGCGGACTCACAGGTCAGGACCGAGCGGGTCTTGACCTCCTCGACGCCGTTGGCGACCAGGGCGTCGATGAGGACGTCACCGAGGTCGACGTTGGCCGGCGCGATGACCTTGCCGTCGATGACGACGTCCTCGGCCAGCATGCGGGCGTAGACCGAGGTCTCGACGTCGTCGGCCTTACGCAGCACGCCGTCCTCGCCGCGAACGGCGATCTTCAGCTTCAGGCCGCGCTCGGTGCCGCAGTCCTCCTCGCGGATGATCACGTCCTGCGAGACGTCCACCAGACGACGGGTCAGGTAACCCGAGTCGGCGGTACGCAGGGCGGTGTCCGCCAGACCCTTACGGGCACCGTGCGTGGAGATGAAGTACTCCAGAACGGTGAGGCCCTCACGGAAGGACGCCTTGATCGGACGCGGGATGGTCTCGTTCTTCGCGTTCGACACCAGACCACGCATACCGGCGATCTGTCGCATCTGCATCATGTTTCCTCGGGCACCCGAGTCAACCATCATGAAGATGGGGTTCGTCTTGGGGAAGTTCGCGTTCATCGCCTCGGCGACCTCGTTGGTCGCCTTGGTCCAGATCGCGATGAGCTCCTGCGTGCGCTCGTCCTTGGTGATCAGACCGCGCTCGTACTGCTTCTGGACCTTCTCGTCCTGCTCCTCGTAGCCCTTGACGATGGCCTTCTTGGCCTCGGGCACGACGACGTCGGAGATGGCCACGGTGACGCCCGAACGGGTCGCCCAGTGGAAGCCGGCCGCCTTCAGGTTGTCGAGCGTCGCCGCCACGATGACCTTGGGGTAGCGCTCCGCCAGGTCGTTGACGATCTCGGAGAGCTGCTTCTTGCCCACCGAGTAGTCGACGAACGGGTAGTCCTCGGGCAGCAGCTCGTTGAAGAGCGCGCGGCCCAGGGTGGTGCGCAGACGGAAGCTGTCGCCCGGCTGGAACTCCTGCTCGCCCTCCTCGGCGACCGGCGGCACCCAGCCACGCGGCGGGATGGTGCCCACCGGGAAGCGGATGTCGACGGACGACTGCAGCGCGAGCTCGCCTGCGTCGAACGCCATGGTCGCCTCGGCCGTGGAGCCGAACGCGCGGCCCTCGCCCTTGGTGTCACGGAGCTCACCGTCGGTGGTCAGGAAGAACAGACCCAGGACCATGTCCTGCGTCGGCATCGTGACCGGACGGCCGTCGGCCGGCTTGAGGATGTTGTTCGAGGACAGCATCAGGATGCGGGCCTCGGCCTGCGCCTCCGCGGAGAGCGGCAGGTGCACGGCCATCTGGTCACCGTCGAAGTCCGCGTTGAACGCGGTGCAGACGAGCGGGTGGATCTGGATGGCCTTGCCTTCGACCAGCTGGGGCTCGAAGGCCTGGATGCCGAGGCGGTGCAGCGTGGGCGCACGGTTCAGCAGGACCGGGTGCTCGGCGATGACCTCTTCGAGCACGTCGTACACGACCGTGCGGCCGCGCTCGACCATGCGCTTCGCCGACTTGATGTTCTGCGCGTGGTTCAGGTCGACCAGGCGCTTCATCACGAACGGCTTGAAGAGCTCCAGCGCCATGGCCTTGGGCAGACCGCACTGGTGCAGCTTCAGCTGGGGACCGACGACGATCACGGAACGCGCGGAGTAGTCCACGCGCTTACCGAGAAGGTTCTGACGGAATCGACCCTGCTTGCCCTTCAGCATGTCGCTGAGGGACTTCAGGGGACGGTTGCCGGGACCGGTCACCGGACGACCACGACGACCGTTGTCGAAGAGGGCGTCGACGGCCTCCTGGAGCATGCGCTTCTCGTTGTTCACGATGATCTCGGGGGCACCGAGGTCGAGAAGGCGCTTCAGGCGGTTGTTGCGGTTGATCACGCGGCGGTACAGGTCGTTCAGGTCGGAGGTCGCGAAGCGGCCACCGTCCAGCTGCACCATCGGACGGAGGTCCGGCGGGATGACCGGGACGCAGTCCAGAACCATGCCCTTGGGCTTGTTGCTGGTCTGCAGGAACGCGGAGACGACCTTGAGGCGCTTGAGCGCACGGGTCTTCTTCTGGCCCTTGCCGGTACGGATGATCTCGCGGAGGCGCTCGGCCTCCTCCTCCAGGTCGAAGGACTCGAGACGCTTCTGCAGCGCGGCGGCGCCCATGCAGCCGTCGAAGTACGTGCCGAAGCGGTCACGCAGCTCGCGGTACAGGAGCTCGTCGCCCTCCAGGTCCTGGACCTTGAGGTTCTTGAAGCGGGCCCACACCTCGTCGAGGCGGTCGATCTCGCGCTGGGCGCGGTCGCGGAGCTGCTTCATCTCGCGCTCGGCGCCTTCGCGCACCTTGCGGCGCACGTCGGCCTTCGCGCCCTCGGCCTCCAGCTCGGCCAGGTCGCTCTCGAGCTTCTTGGCACGGCCTTCGAGGTCCGCGTCACGGCGGTTCTCGATCTGCTGGCGCTCGACGGAGACGTGGGCCTCCAGCGACGGCAGGTCGCGCTGGCGGCGCTCGTCGTCGACGAACGTAATCATGTACGCGGCGAAGTAGATGACCTTCTCGAGGTCCTTCGGCGCGAGGTCCAGCAGGTAGCCCAGGCGCGACGGGACGCCCTTGAAGTACCAGATGTGGGTGACGGGAGCGGCAAGCTCGATGTGGCCCATGCGCTCACGGCGCACCTTGGCGCGCGTGACCTCGACGCCACAGCGCTCACAGATGATGCCCTTGAAGCGGACACGCTTGTACTTGCCGCAGTAGCACTCCCAGTCCCGGGTAGGACCGAAGATCTTCTCGCAGAAGAGTCCGTCCTTCTCGGGCTTGAGGGTGCGGTAGTTGATGGTCTCCGGCTTCTTGACCTCGCCGTGCGACCAGGTTCGGATGTCGTCCGCGGTGGCAAGGCCGATCCGCAGCTCGTCGAAGAAGTTGACGTCGAGCACTGTGCGTCAATCCCTCTTTCGGGGTCGAGTCTCAATCATGGTCTGAACGGTCCCGGGGCGGCCGGGGGATCTGTCCGATCCCCCGGCCAGGCCCGTCAGACCTCTTCGACGCTGCTCGGCTCGCGCCGGGACAGGTCGATACCGAGCTCCTCCGCCGCGCGGAAGACGTCCTCGTCGGTGTCGCGCATCTCGATGGACATGCCGTCCGAGGACAGCACCTCCACGTTGAGGCAGAGCGACTGCATTTCCTTGATGAGCACCTTGAAGGACTCGGGAATGCCCGGCTCGGGGATGTTCTCGCCCTTGACGATGGCCTCGTAGACCTTCACGCGGCCGGTCACGTCGTCGGACTTGATCGTCAGGAGTTCCTGGAGCGCGTACGCGGCGCCGTATGCCTCAAGCGCCCACACCTCCATCTCACCGAAGCGCTGACCACCGAACTGCGCCTTACCACCCAGCGGCTGCTGCGTGATCATCGAGTACGGACCGGTCGAACGGGCGTGGAGCTTGTCGTCGACCAGGTGGTGCAGCTTGAGGATGTACATGTACCCGACCGAGATCGGGTCCGGGAACGGCTCGCCGGAGCGGCCGTCGAACAGGCGCGCCTTACCGGTCGGGAGCACCATGCGCTCGCCGTCACGGTTCGGGATGGTGTGCTGGAGCAGGCCGGCCAGCTCGTCCTCGCGCGCACCGTCGAAGACGGGGGTGGCGACGTTGGTGCCGGGGGCGACCTGGTCGGCGCCGATCGCCTGGAGGCGCTGCGCCCACTCGTCCGCGAGGCCGGAGACGTCCCAGCCGCGGCTGGCGAGCCAGCCGAGGTGGATCTCCAGGACCTGTCCCGGGTTCATTCGGGACGGGACACCCAGCGGGTTGAGGATGATGTCGACCGGGGTGCCGTCCTCGAGGAAGGGCATGTCCTCGATCGGGAGGATCTTGGAGATGACACCCTTGTTGCCGTGGCGGCCGGCGAGCTTGTCACCGTCGGTGATCTTGCGCTTCTGGGCGACGTAGACGCGGACCAGCTGGTTCACGCCCGGGGGAAGCTCGTCGCCCTCCTCGCGGTCGAAGACGCGGACACCGATGACCTTGCCGATCTCGCCGTGAGGGACCTTGAGCGAGGTGTCACGCACCTCGCGAGCCTTCTCACCGAAGATCGCGCGGAGCAGGCGCTCCTCCGGGGTCAGCTCGGTCTCACCCTTGGGCGTGACCTTGCCGACCAGGATGTCACCGGCGACGACGTCCGCACCGATGCGGATGATGCCGCGCTCGTCGAGGTCCGCGAGGACCTCCTCGGAGACGTTCGGGATGTCCCGGGTGATCTCCTCGGGGCCGAGCTTGGTGTCACGGGCGTCGACCTCGTGCTCCTCGATGTGGATCGAGGAGAGGACGTCGTCCTGCACGAGGCGCTGCGACAGGATGATCGCGTCCTCGTAGTTGTGACCTTCCCACGGCATGAACGCGACGAGCAGGTTCTTGCCGAGGGCCATCTCGCCCTCTTCGGTCGCCGGTCCGTCGGCGAGGACCTGGGACTCGACGATCCGGTCACCCTCGTTGACGATGACCTTCTGGTTGACCGAGGTGCCCTGGTTCGAGCGGGAGAACTTGGCGACGCGGTACGTGGTGTACGTGCCGTCGTCGTTGGCGACGGTGATGTAGTCGGCCGAGACCTCCTGGACGACACCGTCCTTCTCCGCACGGATCGAGTCACCGGCGTCGACCGCGCAGCGGTACTCCATGCCGGTGCCGACGAGCGGGGCCTCCGCCTTGATGAGCGGAACGGCCTGGCGCATCATGTTCGCGCCCATGAGGGCACGGTTGGCGTCGTCGTGCTCCAGGAAGGGGATCATCGCGGTCGCGACGGACACCATCTGGCGCGGGGAGACGTCCATGTAGTCGACGTCGCCGCCGGCGATGTAGTCGATCTCGCCGCCACGACGGCGGACCAGGACGCGGTTCTCGGTGAAGCGCATCTCATCGTTCAGGGCGGCGTTCGCCTGGGCGATGACGAAGCGGTCTTCCTCGTCGGCGGTCAGGTAGTCGACCTCGTCGGTGACGACACCGTCGACGACCTTGCGGTACGGGGTCTCGACGAAACCGAACGCGTTGACGCGGCCGTAGGAGGCGAGCGAGCCGATCAGACCGATGTTCGGGCCTTCAGGGGTCTCGATCGGACACATGCGGCCGTAGTGCGAGGGGTGCACGTCACGGACCTCGAAGCCGGCCCGCTCACGGGACAGACCACCGGGACCCAGCGCCGAGAGACGACGCTTGTGCGTCAGACCCGACAGCGGGTTGTTCTGGTCCATGAACTGCGACAGCTGGCTGGTGCCGAAGAACTCCTTGATGGAGGCGACGACCGGCCGGATGTTGATCAGGGTCTGCGGCGTGATCGCCTCGACGTCCTGCGTGGTCATGCGCTCGCGCACGACGCGCTCCATACGAGCCAGACCCGTGCGGACCTGGTTCTGGATGAGCTCGCCGACGTTGCGCAGACGACGGTTGCCGAAGTGGTCGATGTCGTCGGTCTCGACGACGATCGAACGGCCGGACTCGCCGATCGTCTCGGTCTCGCCGGCGTGCAGCTTGACCAGGTACTTGATCGTGGCGATGACGTCGTCGGTGGTGAGCACACCGGCGTCGAGCGGCTCGTCGGCGCCCAGCTTCTTGTTCACCTTGTAGCGGCCGACCTTCGCGAGGTCGTAGCGCTTGGGGTTGAAGTAGAGGTTCTCGAGCAGCGTCTGAGCGGCCTCACGGGTCGGCGGCTCGCCCGGGCGCAGCTTGCGGTAGATGTCGAGCAGCGCGTCGTCCTGGCCCTGGGTGTGGTCCTTCTCCAGGGTGGCGCGCATGGACTCGTACTCGCCGAACTCCTCGAGGATCTGCTCGGTGGTCCAGCCGAGAGCCTTCAGGAGGACGGTGACGGACTGCTTGCGCTTGCGGTCGATGCGGACACCGACCATGTCACGCTTGTCGATCTCCATCTCGAGCCAGGCACCCCGGGAGGGGATGATCTTGGCGGAGAAGATGTCCTTGTCGGACGTCTTGTCGATGGAGGAGTCGAAGTAGACACCGGGGGAACGGACGAGCTGCGACACCACGACACGCTCGGTGCCGTTGATGACGAAGGTGCCCTTGTTGGTCATGAGCGGGAAGTCGCCCATGAAGACCGTCTGAGACTTGATCTCTCCGGTCTCGTTGTTCGTGAACTCGGCCGTGACGAACAGCGGAGCCGCGTACGTGAAGTCGCGCTCCTTGCACTCGTCGACGGAGTTCTTCGCCGGCTCGAAACGGTGGTCGCGGAAGGTCAGCGACATCGACCCGGAGAAGTCCTCGATCGGCGAGATCTCCTCGAAGATCTCTTCCAGACCGGACTTGGTGGGGACGTCCTGTCCACTCTCAAGCGCCGACTCGACGCGAGCCTTCCAGGCGGCGTTGCCGAGAAGCCAGTCAAAGCTCTCGGTCTGCAGCGCCAGGAGGTTCGGAACCTCGAGCGGCTCCTTGATCTTTGCAAAGGAGATGCGCAGCGGGGCAGTGCTGGCACCGGTGTTCGTATTGGTCGAGGCGTTGCGCGAGGCGGCCAAGAGGGGGTCCTTCCGAGGGCTCGGACTCACTACGCGCGTACCGGTCCCAGCCGACACATAAGACCAACCACTCCTGATCCGGCTAAAAGGCCAGGTCAGGACGGTTCAACCAAGTGTGCTTCAGCGTGGGCATGTCCCTGGCGACGGGCAGGGGACAGCTAACAGGCAGCGCAAAGGGTCAGTGTAGCCACTCGGCTCACTGATGTCCAGACCAGGTTTCCGGAAACCGGCAACAGGCCTTCCCCATGTCGTAACGTCGCGACCCTCGTACACAGAGTGCGCGTATCAGTACTGCCCTCTTCGAAGCCGATCCATACCTCGGATCCCGGATCGAGGTGGTCGAGCTGCCGACGGGACTGAGAATTGCGCGCCTGGTCCCGTTCGTCAAGGCCCCCTGCTCCGAGCGGATCATCCTGGGACCCTGGCGCGGAGCAACGATGATCACCCTACTCCCCAACGACGCAGGGGCAAGTCAGGCACTGCGGGTACGCCAAAGGGCGACCACCCTTACGGGTGATCGCCCTTGGTTGGGGCCTCAGAGGGCCCCAGAGGTGTTACTTGACCTCGACGGAGGCACCGGCACCCTTGAGGGCCTCGGCGGCCTTGTCAGCGGCCTCCTTGTTGACCTTCTCCAGGACGGGCTTCGGGGCGCCGTCCACGAGGTCCTTCGCCTCCTTCAGACCCAGGGAGGTCAGCTCACGCACGACCTTGATGACCTGGATCTTCTTGTCGCCGGCGCCCGCGAGGATGACGTCGAACTCGTCCTTCTCCTCGACGGCCTCAGCGGCGCCACCAGCGGCACCACCGGCGGGGGCAACGGCGACGGCCGCGGCGGCGGTGACGTCGAACTTCTCCTCGAACGCCTTCACGAACTCGGAGAGCTCGATGAGGGTCATCTCCTCGAACTGGGCGAGGAGGTCTTCCTGAGAGAGCTTCGCCATGATGGGCGATCCTTCCACTAATTCGGCAGGTGCCGATATGTCTATAGAGGCGGGCGTAACGGCCCGCTACGACCCACGCACTAGGCGGCGTGGATCAATGCGCGAGCCGAATTACTCGGCACCGCCCTGCTCGGCGAGCTTGACGCGAAGCGCTTCCGCGGTGCGGACGAACTTCGACGGCAGCGCCTGGAAGAGCGAGGCAGCCTGGGACTGCTTGCCCTTGAACGCGCCGGCCAGCTTGCTGAGCAGAACCTCGCGGGACTCGAGGTCCGCAAGCTTCTTGATGTCGTCGGCGGAGAGAGCCTTACCGTCAAGGACACCGGCCTTGATGATGAGGTTCGGGTTCTCCTTGGCGAAGTCACGCAGGGCCTTCGCCGACTCCACCGGGTCACCGGTGATGAAGGCGACCGCGGTCGGACCAGCGAAGTGCTCGTCCAGCGCGGTGATCCCGGCCTGGTTGGCCGCAATCTTGGTCAGCGTGTTCTTCACCACGGCGTACTGGGCGTTCTCACCGAGGGAGCGACGCAGCGTCTTGAGCTGCGCGACGGTGAGACCCCGGTACTCGGTCAGCACGGCGGCGTTCGAGCTCTGGAACGCGTCCGTGAGCTCGGCTACCGATGCAGCCTTGTTGGGCGTCGGCATGGTGCGTTCGCCTCCTTCCGGGTGATGAGGACCGCTCAGAAGGGGCTGACAAACAAAAACGCCCCGGCGTAGGCGCCAGGGCGTAGCTCGACCGAAAAGAATTCGGGAGCTTTCCACAGTCACCTGCGCGGGTCGTCCGTAGTCAACGGATCCTTCGGCCACCACACCCTTACAGGCACGGCAACGACCAGCGGTCTTTGGCTTCTGTGGAAGAGTACGTGAAGGGTTCCAGTCGAGGCAAATCGCCCCCGGGGCCGGTCGGCTCAGGACTGCTTGAGGCCTTCCAGCCCCGCGTCCTTCAGCGTCTGGTCGGCGTCCTCGAGCGTCTTGTCGATGCCCTTCATCACGTCCTCGAAGTCGACGACCTGGTCGGCCGGGGGCGCGCTGACGGGTTCGGTCGTGCCGTAGCCGGAGAACTTCGCCGAGACCTTCGTCGTGCCGTCCCCCGCCACCCGGGAGGTGTCGACGCGGACCGGGTAGCCGTCCTTGCCGATCCACAGGTCCACCTCGATCGCGCTGTAGTCCCTCAGCGCCTCGTGGAGGTTCCGGCGGTTCGCCTCGTCCATGACCTTGGTGGACTCGTCGGCGGCGAGCAGCTCCGCGCCGGTGAGGCCGGCCTTGTAGTGCTTGGCCTCCACGCCGTCGGGCTGCTCGGCGCCGACCAGGGTCAGCTTCTGCTGCCCGAGGAGCAGTGCGAGGTATTCGGCCGGGTCGTCGTTGAGCTGGTGGGGGCGCTTGCCGTCCTTGTTCAGGTTCATCTTCATCCAGGACCTGCCCTGCACGGGCTTGTCCGTGTTCGTGTAGACGACGTCGCCCAGCATGACCTGGCGGCCGTCGGCCCCCTTGGGCTCGATGCCGGTGGCGGCCGGGTACCAGCCCTTCGTCCCGGTGAGCTGGGTGGGCTTGCCGTCCTTGCCCGTGATCGTCATGTCGAACCGGGCGAACCTGGCCGCCGTCGTCTTCACGTACGACGCCTTGATCGTGTCGGCCGGGGACTCTGCCTTCGGGGCGGCCTTGCCGCCCGCCTCACCGGCGCCGTCTCCCCCGCAGGCCGTCAGCCCGCCCAGGAGCAGTGCGGCCCCCGCCGCGGCGACAACGGCCCGGTTCAGGGCGTGCTCGTACATCCGGTCTTCCCCCATGGTGGATCTGTCTCTCTGTCTGGTCCGACGAACGCCCGGGCTGGTCAGGCCCCGGCGCCGGCCCCGGTCTTGCCGAGCTGCTGCAGCATCGCGAAGAGGTCGAAGGTCTCGTTCTCCGGCGGGGCCTGGACGGTGGCCGCCGAGCCGTAGTCCGAGTAGTGCGCGTCGACCGCCATGGTCCCCTGGGGCGTGCCGATGCCGACCTTCATCCGGGCCGGATAGCCGTCCTTGTCGACCCACACGTCCATGTCGTAGCCCTTGATGCCGGCCGTCTTCATGGCCTCGGTGAGCTTGGCCCGGTCGGCCTCGCTCAGCTCCTTGGAGTTCTGGTTGGCCGCGAGCATCTCGTCGAAGGTCAGCGTGCCCCTGTAGTGCGTGGTGTCCACGCCCTCGATCTTCTCCGCGCCGACGCTCTTCACGTTCGGCGAGGCGAGCAGCAGGGCGAGCTGCTTGGCGGGGTCCTGGCTCTGCTCCGCGCCGCCCAGGCCGCCGAACTTCTTCAGGGCCTCGGCGTCGCCCGTCCCCGCGGCGGCGGCCGCCTTCGCGTCGAGCTTCATCCAGTGCTTGCCCTCGAAGGCGGCGGAGGAGGGCGTACCGGCCGGGATCTCCATGAACATGACGTCGCTCGACATGATCACGCGCACGGTGTCGGCGCCCTGGCCCGGGGCGAGCGCGCCCTTCATGGTGATGTCCATGACGTTCGGGTCCCAGCCCTGCACGCCGGTGAGCTCCACGGTGCCGCCCCCGCCGAGGGTGGCCGGCATCGACATGGTCATGCGCACCTTGGCGGACTTCGCCGCGGAGGTCTTCTTGTACGCGGCCGCGAGGGCCTCGGTGGCGTTGCCGCCGGCCGCGGGCGGGCTCGGCCGCGCGGACGGGGCGGCCGGCTTGGCGGCGCCGTCCTTCTTCCCGTTCTCGCATGCCGTGGCCCCGCCCACGAGCAAGACGGCCGCCAGGGCGGCGCCGACGGTCTTCTTCCGGTACACGGACATGGAGGTCCCCCACCCCTTGTGGTCGATCACTTGCCCGACCGACCTTACGTTCCCCCTCCGGCGGATCACGCGTCCACCTGCCCCGATGCGGCGGGATGTGGCCCTGAACACGGAAAACGGGCCCCCCGCCACCCCGGTGAAGGGGGGCGAGGGGCCCGTTCAGCCACTCAGTGAGCCGGAAGGGCTCAGACCGCGGCCGGGTCTTCCTCGACGAGGAGGTTCCGGGTGCGGTTCGGGTCCAGCTGGATGCCGGGGCCCATGGTGGTGGAGATCGCGGCCTTCTTGATGTACCGGCCCTTGGCGGCGGACGGCTTCAGACGAAGGATCTCGTCCAGGGCCGCGCCGTAGTTCTCGACCAGCTTGTCATCGGAGAAGGAGACCTTGCCGATGATGAAGTGCAGGTTCGAGTGCTTGTCGACACGGAACTCGATCTTGCCACCCTTGATGTCGGTGACAGCCTTGGCGACGTCCATGGTGACGGTGCCGGTCTTCGGGTTCGGCATCAGGCCACGCGGACCGAGCACGCGGCCGAGGCGGCCGACCTTGCCCATGAGGTCCGGGGTGGCGACAACCGCGTCGAACTCGTTCAGGCGGTTGCCCTTGGCGATCTCGTTGATCAGCTCGTCGTCGCCGACAATGTCGGCGCCGGCGGCTTCCGCGGCCGCAGCACGGTCACCGGTCGCGAAGACCAGGACCCGGGCGGTCTTGCCGGTGCCGTGCGGGAGGTTCACGGTGCCGCGGACCATCTGGTCGGCCTTGCGCGGGTCGACACCCAGGCGGAAGGCGACCTCGACGGTGCCGTCGAACTTGGTCGTGGAGGTCTCCTTGGCGAGACGGACGGCCTCGAGCGGGGCGTACAGCTTCTCCCGGTCGACCTTGGCGTCCGCAGCGCGGAGAGTCTTGCTGCGCTTCACTTCAGCTCCTGTGTTTTGGCTTCAGGCATGGAGTCGTGGTGCGGACCAGCGCTTGGCCCTACCACTGGTGGTACTTGGGGGGTGGCTGAATCAGCCCTCGACCGTGACGCCCATCGAACGCGCGGTGCCGGCAATGATCTTGACGGCGGCGTCGATGTCGTTGGCGTTCAGGTCGGGCATCTTCAGCTCGGCGATCTCCTTGACCTGGGCGGCCGTGAGCTTGGCGACCTTGGTCTTGTGGGGCTCGCCGGAGCCCTTCTCGATGCCCGCGTGCTTCAGGATGAGGCGCGCGGCCGGCGGAGTCTTGGTGATGAAGGTGAAGGTGCGGTCCTCGTAGACCGTGATCTCCACCGGCACGACCATGCCACGCTGCGACTCGGTCGCGGCGTTGTAGGCCTTGCAGAACTCCATGATGTTGACGCCGTGCTGACCGAGCGCGGGGCCGACCGGCGGAGCCGGGTTGGCCGCACCGGCCTTGATCTGGAGCTTGATAAGCCCCGTGACCTTCTTCTTCTTGGGAGGCATTGCTCTCTCCGGGTCCTAGTGAGAGTTTTCAGCCGCCGATCCGGTCATCCGGATGGAGGCATACCGCACCACGATAACGGGTATGGGTGCGGGGCTAAAAACCGAGCAGGTCAGACCGCCCTTCACGGGGCGATCTGACCTGTCCGGAAGCGCTGGGCCCAGAAGATCGTCAGTTCTTCTGGATCTGGTCGAAGCTGAGCTCGACCGGGGTCTCGCGACCGAAGATCTCGACGAGGCCCTTGACCTTCTTCGAGTCCGGGTTGATCTCGTTGATCGTCGCCTGCAGCGTCGCGAACGGGCCGTCGGTGACGGTGACCGAGTCGCCGACCTCGAAGTCCAGGACCTCGATGGTGCGCTTGACGGCGGGGGCCGGCAGGCCCGCGGCCTCGGCGGCGGCCTTGTCGGCCTTCTCCTTGGCCTCCGGCGCGAGCATCTTGACGATCTCGTCCAGGGTCAGCGGGTACGGGTCGTACGCGTTGCCGACGAAGCCGGTGACACCGGGCGTGTTGCGGACGACGCCCCAGGACTCGTTCGTCAGATCCATGCGGACGAGAACGTAACCGGGCAGCTTGTTCTGCCGGACGTTCTTGCGCTCGCCGTTCTTGATCTGGACGATCTCTTCCTCGGGCACCTCGGCCTGGTAGATGAACTCCTCGACGTTCAGCGAGACGGCACGCTGCTCCAGGTTGGCCTTCACGCGCTTCTCGTAGCCCGCGTAGGTGTGGATGACGTACCACTCGCCCGGGAGCAGGCGCAGCTCGTCCCGCAGGGCCTGGACGGGGTCGACGGGCTCGGCGGGCTCGACCTCGGCGGCCTCGGCCTCGGCCTCGACGTCGGTGTCCTCCTCGGACTCCTCGGCCTCGTCGTCCTCGTCCGCCTCGTCGGCAGCCGGCTCGACCTCGGAGTCGTCCTCGGCCTCGACGTCACCCTCGTCCTCGACGTGCAGCGCGGCCTGTTCGGCGGCGACGCCCGCCTCGGCGTCGGCGAGCTCGGCCTCGTCGGGGTCCACAGCGTCCGCCGCCTCGACGATGTCGAGCGCGTCCTCGACGGACTCGACGGAGTCGTGGCTCGCGTTCAGGTTCGGGTCAGACACGGTGGCTGCTTCTTCCTGGATACAAAAGGTGGTGGAACATGCGAAAACGGGCGGCACCCATCAAGGCGCCGCCCTCCGCGGGGATCAGCCGAAGACGAACTTGATGGCTTCCTGGAACCCATAGTCAATCACGGTCACCAGACCGATCATGATGACCACGAAGACAATCACCACGGTGGTGTACGTCGTGAGCTGGTTGCGGGTCGGCCAGACAACCTTGCGGAGTTCCGCGATGATCTGGCGGTAGAACAGCGCGAGCCTGCCCAGAGGGCCCTTCTTGCCGCGCTTGCCGCCCTTGCGGGTCTTCTTCTCGCGCGTCTCGTCCTCGGCGTCAGGCATGTCGATGGAGCCCAGGGCGTCCGTCACGTCTCTCACCTGAATCCGGGTCGTGGCCGTACCGCGCCCGGTTGCGCCGCACGGCGTTGCATCGAAGTACGTACCTGCGCACACACATCCGAAGAATGGAGTGTGGAGCAGGGCCGGAGGGACTCGAACCCCCAACCGCTGGTTTTGGAGACCAGTGCTCTACCAATTGAGCTACGACCCTTTGCGTCCCCCAACCTACCGCATCCGGGCGAGTGCACGGAGTGCTCACGCTCTGCAGCGGTCGGCGAGGTCCAACGACAGGTGAGTGTACGTGAACCCGGCCCTGACGTCGAACAGCGCCGGACGGGAGGTCATCCGGGCATGCCCCGGTCCGGTGACTGAAACGGTGTGCGGCGCCTGTTTGCCGTCTGGGACGATTGCTCACATGACCTCTGCAACGCCTTCCTCCGAGCGCCGCGTCTCCGCCCGTATCGGCGCCATCTCCGAGTCCGCCACCCTCGCCGTCGACGCCAAGGCCAAGGCCCTCAAGGCCGCCGGGCGCCCGGTGATCGGCTTCGGTGCGGGCGAGCCCGACTTCCCGACCCCGGACTACATCGTCGAGGCCGCGGTCGAGGCCTGCCGCAACCCGAAGTACCACCGCTACACCCCGGCCGGCGGTCTGCCCGAGCTGAAGGCCGCGATCGCCGCCAAGACGCTGCGCGACTCCGGCTACGAGGTCGACGCGTCGCAGGTCCTGGTGACCAACGGTGGCAAGCAGGCCATCTACGAGGCCTTCGCGGCCGTCCTCGACCCGGGTGACGAGGTCATCGTCCCGGCTCCGTACTGGACCACCTACCCGGAGTCCATCCGTCTCGCCGGCGGTGTCCCGGTCGAGGTCGTCGCCGACGAGACCACCGGCTACCGCGTCTCCGTCGAGCAGCTCGAAGCGGCCCGCACCGAGCGCACCAAGGTCGTCCTGTTCGTCTCCCCGTCCAACCCGACGGGCGCGGTGTACTCCGAGTCCGACGCGAAGGCGATCGGCGAGTGGGCCGCCGAGCACGGCCTGTGGGTGCTGACGGACGAGATCTACGAGCACCTGGTCTACGGCGACGCGAAGTTCACCTCGCTGCCCGTGCTGGTCCCGGCGCTGCGCGACAAGTGCATCATCGTCAACGGCGTCGCCAAGACCTACGCCATGACGGGCTGGCGCGTGGGCTGGGTCATCGCCCCGCAGGACGTCATCAAGGCCGCGACGAACCTGCAGTCGCACGCCACCTCCAACGTCTCCAACGTGGCCCAGGTCGCCGCGCTGGCCGCGGTCTCGGGCGACCTCGACGCCGTCGCCGAGATGCGCAAGGCCTTCGACCGCCGCCGCCAGACGATGGTCAAGATGCTCAACGACATCGACGGCGTCTTCTGCCCGACCCCCGAGGGCGCGTTCTACGCGTACCCGTCGGTCAAGGAGCTCCTGGGCAAGGAGATCCGCGGCAAGCGCCCGCAGACCTCCGTCGAGCTCGCCGCGCTGATCCTGGACGAGGCCGAGGTCGCGGTCGTCCCCGGAGAGGCCTTCGGCACGCCCGGCTACCTCCGCCTGTCGTACGCCCTGGGCGACGAGGACCTGGTGGAGGGCGTCTCCCGCATCCAGAAGCTCCTGGCGGAGGCCAAGTCCTGACGCGGACGGCAACCCACCCCTGAGCGGCGCCTCCCCCAACGGGGCGGCGCCGCTCCGGCGTCCCCGGGGCTCCGCCCCGGACCCCGCGCCTCAAACGCCGGCGGGGCTGAAATTGCCCTCCGGGCATCCAGCCCGCCCCGGAAGCCGCGCATGCGTACGGGCAAGCCCCCAAAAGGTAAAACCGCCTCCCGCTCAGCGCGTGCGTACGGCAGGATCGCCAAATGGAGCACGTACGCGATCTCACGCTTCTGCCGAAGGCCCACCTCCACCTGCACTTCACCGGCTCGATGCGCCCGTCGACCCTCCTGGAGCTCGCCGACAAGTACGGCGTCCGCCTCCCGGAGGCCCTCACCGCCGGCGAACCGCCGAAGCTGCGCGCCACCGACGAGCGCGGCTGGTTCCGCTTCCAGCGGCTCTACGACGCCGCCCGCTCGTGCCTCCGTGAACCCGAGGACATCCACCGCCTCGTGCGCGAAGCCGCTGAGGAGGACGTACGGGACGGCAGCGGCTGGCTGGAGATCCAGGTGGATCCCACCTCCTACGCCCCCCTCCTCGGCGGGATGATCCCGGCCGTCGAGCTGATCCTCGACGCCGTCGACTCGGCGTCCCGGGAAACCGGCCTCGGCATGCGGGTCCTGATCGCCGCCAACCGCATGAAACACCCCCTCGACGCCCGCACCCTCGCCCGCCTCGCCGTCCGGTACGCCGACCGCGGGGTCGTCGGTTTCGGGCTCTCGAACGACGAGCGCCGCGGCATGGCCCGCGACTTCGACCGGGCCTTCGCGATCGCCCGTGACGGCGGCCTGCTCGCCGCCCCGCACGGCGGTGAGCTCACCGGCCCGTCCTCGGTCCGTGACTGCCTCGACGACCTGCACGCCGCCCGCATCGGCCACGGCGTACGGGCGGCCGAGGACCCCCGGCTCCTCAAGAGGCTCGCGGACCGCCAGATCACCTGCGAGGTCTGCCCGGCCTCCAACGTGGCGCTCGGTGTCTACGAGCGGCCCGAGGACGTGCCCCTGCGCACCCTCTTCGAGGCGGGCGTGCCCATGGCCCTGGGCGCCGACGACCCGCTCCTGTTCGGGTCCCGGCTCGCGGCCCAGTACGAGATCGCCCGCCGGCACCACGGCTTCACGGACGCGGAGCTCGCCGAGCTGGGCCGCCAGTCGGTGCGCGGTTCGGCCGCGCCGGAGGACGTACAGGCCAAGCTGCTGGCCGGGATCGACCACTGGCTGGCGTCCTGATCAGGGGGTCAGGGGTCAGCGGGTGAGCCGCAGGTCGCCCTCGTGGCAGTCGGCGCGCACCCGGCCCCCGTCGGGGAAGCCGATCTCCAGGTGGGTGCGCCCCTGTTCGGGCAGCGCGAACTCGGCGACCGAGGCGATCGTCTCGCCGAGGTGGCGCAGGAAGGGGTGGTCGCCGAGGTCCTCGCCGACCTCGATGCGGCCCCACTCCCCCATGTCGTAGGGCTCGTGCGGCGGCGCGGACTCCACGATCAGGCACTGGTCGGAGCCGGTCGTGATCCGGATCGAGTCGCCGACGCTGTCGATCAGCCAGACGTCGAGGGGGGCTTCGGAGCGCTCGCCGTCGCTGACGTGCCAGGACGCGACGACTCGGCTGAGCGTGCGCCCCACGAGGCGAGTGGGGTCCGTACCGGCCCCGTGCAGGGGACAGAGCATGGGCGGCCGGGGCTCCTCAGAGGCTGACGCCGACCGTCACCGGCTCGTTGACCAGGGTGACGCCGAAGGCCGCGTGGACGCCCGCGACCACCTCGCGGGCCAGCGCGAGGAGGTCCTCGGTGGTGGCCTCGCCGCGGTTGGTCAGGGCGAGGGTGTGCTTGGTGGAGATGCGCGCCGGGCCGGTGCCGTAGCCCTTGGTGAAGCCGGCCTTGTCGATCAGCCAGGCCGCGCTGGTCTTCGTACGGCCCTCGCCCGCCGGGTAGGCGGGCGGGTTGGTCCCGGCGCCGAGGCGCTCCTGGACGCGGGCGAGGAAGGCGGCGTAGGCCTCGTCGGTCAGGATCGGGTTGTGGAAGAACGAGCCGGCCGACCAGGTGTCGTGGTCGGCGGGGTCCAGGACCATGCCCTTCCCGGCGCGCAGGCGCAGCACGGTCTCCCGGGCGGCGGCGGCCGGTACCCGGTCCCCGGCCTCGACGCCGAGGGCGCGGGCGGTCTCGGGGTACTTGATCGGCGCGGACAGTCCGCCGGCGTCCTCCAGCGCGAAGCGGACGCGCAGGACGACGTAGCGGTCGGGCTGGTCCTTGAAGGTGCTGTTGCGGTACCGGAACGCGCATTCGGCGGCGGCCAGCGTAACCGTTTCGCCGAGGGTGCGGTCGTAGGCGACGACCTCGGTGATGGTGTCGCAGACCTCCTGGCCGTACGCCCCGACGTTCTGGATCGGGGTCGCACCGGCGGAGCCGGGGATCCCTGCCAGGCATTCGATGCCGGCCAGGCCGGCCTCGACGGTGCGGGCGACGGCGTCGCTCCAGTTCTCGCCGGCGGCGAGCTCCAGGGTGGTGCCGTCGAGGGTGAAGCCGGTGGTCGCGATGCGCAGGGCGGTGCCCTCGAAGCCCCGGTCGCCGATGACCAGGTTGCTGCCGCCCCCGATGACCAGGAGCGGGGTGCCGCTCTCGTCAGCGGCGCGGACGGCGGCGACCACCTCGGCGTCGGTGGTCGCGGTCACCAGGCGACTGGCGGGGCCACCGAGGCGGAAGGTGGTCAGCGGGGCGAGGGGGGCGTCGTGGAGTTCCTGCACGTGGACAAGAGTACGGTCCGCACCCCTCGCATCCCTGCGGGGCCACGGACCGCGGCTCAGTAGCGCGACTTCTCCTCGGCCAGGCGGCGCTCCGCCTCCTCCCAGCCGATGGGCAGCTCGCAGGCCCGTACGGTCCAGAAGGTGAAGGCCGATTCCCTCATGTAGGCGCTGGCCGCGCGGGAGCTGGACCGGTGGGGCTCGCTGCGGGCGAAGCGGTAGAGAGCGTCCCGGTCCTCCCAGGCGGAGAGGGTCAGGAAGGTGCGGCTGAAGATCCTGGCCCGCAGGGCGGTGCCGTGGGCTCCGGGGGCCTTGCGGATCTGGCCGATGATGCCGGGGGCCTTGAGGAAGAACTTGAACGCCCCGGCGAGGGTGGCGGTCTCGAAGCGGGAGGCCATGACGTAGACCTCGGCGTCGGGGGCGGCCTGGGTGGGCGTGGACCAGGGGATGTCGGGCATGACGTGCTCCTCCGTGTCGTACGACTGGGCGATTGCGTTCACACGGGACCGACGGGTCAGCTTTCGACGGCGATCCCCGCCGGCTCCGGGGCCCCGGCCGGCACGGAGCCGGTCACGGCGCCCTTCCCTGCCCTGCTCCTGCGCGGCAGGAGGAGGGCGAGTCCTGCGGCGAGGGCCACGGCGCCCGCGCCGATCCACAGGGCCGGGACGGTACCGTCGGTGAAGGCCTGCGGGGACTCGTAGCCGCCCCGGGCGGAGAAGACCGAGGCCAGGACGGCCACGCCGAGGGCTCCTCCGACCTCGCGCAGGGCGTTGTTGGTGCCGGAGGCCTTGCCCTGGTCGGCGGGGGCCACGGTGGACATGAGGACGTTGGCGGCCGGGGCGAAGTACAGGGCCATCCCGATCCCGCTGAGGATCAGCGCGGGCAGCTGGGCCGCGTACGAGACGTCCGCGCTCAGGATCACGGCGAACCAGCCGAGGCCGAGGGCCTGCAGGGCGAGGCCGGCGGCGACGACGGGGCGCCCGCCGATGCGGTCGGAGAGGATTCCGGCGACCGGGGCGACGATCATCGGCATGCCGGTCCAGGGGAGCATCCGCAGCCCGGCCTCGGTGGGCGAGTAGCCCGCGACGCCCTGGAGGAACTGGGCCAGCAGGAAGATCGAGCCGAACATGCCCAGGAACATGAGCAGGCTGGCGAGGTTGATCCCGAGGAAGCCGCGGCTGCGGAAGAGCCTCATGGGCAGCATGGGGTTCGCGCTCACGGAGCCATGACGAATGAACACGGCGACGAGCGCGGCACCGGCGATCAGCCCGGTGAGCACGGGGGCGCTGGTCCAGCCCTTGGAGTTCGCGTTGACGAGGGCGTAGACGATGCCGAAGAGTCCGCCACTGACGAGCAGGGTGCCGGGGACGTCGAGACGGGATCCGGGGGCGGTCGACTCGGCGAGGCGGAGCCGGGCGAGCGGGACCAGCGCGAGCCCGATCGGCACGTTGAGCCAGAAGATCCACTGCCAGGAGATGTGCTCGGTCAGGCTGCCGCCGATGAGGGGACCGCTGGCGACGGCGAGGCCGGTGACGGCTCCGTAGATCCCGAGCGCCATCCCGCGGCGGGCCGCCGGCACGGCGGCGGTGAGCAGGGTCAGGGTGAGCGGCATCATGATCGCGGCACCGACGCCCTGGACGGCGCGGGCGGCGATGAGCGCGTCGATCCCCGACGAGAGCGCGGCCGCGGCGGACGCACCGGTGAACACGGTGAGCCCCGCGATGAACATCTTCCGCCGCCCGAACCGGTCGCCGAGCGCGGAGCCGAACAGCAGCAGGACGGCGAAGGTGAGCGTGTAGGCGTTCACCGTCCACTCCAGGTCCTCCAGCTTCCCGCCGAGGTCGGCGCGGATGGCGGGGAGGGCGGTGGTGACGACGAGGTTGTCGAGGGCGGCCATGAAGCTGGCGACGCCGGTGATGACGAGCGCCCAGACGGCGGGCCCCCGGAGTTTGCTGTCCTGCGTGTTCACGGTTCCCCCTACGAGTACGAGTTGTTAGTAATCAATGACTAACTTTTGCGGCCATGGGTGAGCCCGGCCCGGCCTCAAGCCCTACCCAGAACCGGGGGCCCGCCGGCACTGCGCCGCTGCGCCGCCACGCCGCTACGCCTCCAGACGGCCCGTGTCCCGAGCCTCCGGGTACAGCCCCTCCCAGACCCGGTGCTCGGGCGGGAAGCCCATGGCGGCGAGGGTGTTGATCAACATCCCGTAGGCCATGAAGGTCGAGGCCTCCTTGACGTCCCCGCCGAAGGGCGTGTGAACGGTGTCCCAGAGCTCCATCCACCCCTTCCGTACGAGCTCACCGAGCTCCTTGTCACCGGCCGCCTCGGCGGCGGCGACGGTGACGTACATCTGGAGCTGCATCTGGAGCTTGTCCGGGTCCTCGGCGATGAGCCGGGTGTAGGCATTGGCCATGGCGTACTTGGCCTCGTCCCCCCGCAACCCCTCGGAAGCGGCGGCGAAGACCTCACGGGTGTCGCGCAGGCACCGCTCGGAGGCGGCGAGGAAGATCGCGAGCTTGTTGGGGAAGAGCCGGAAGAGATACGGCTGCGAAACCCCCACCCGCTTGGCGATCGCCTCGGTGGAGGTCCCGTAGTAACCCCCACGCGCAAACTCGTGCATCGCCGCCCGAATGACGCTCTCACGCCGCTCTTCTGCGCTCATCCTTGCCATGAGTCAAAGTTAGTGCTCAATCACTAACTCAGTCAAGGGGGTGGCCGGGGCGA
>NZ_JBVJKF010000012.1:124065-160322 GCF_055585365.1 Streptomyces sp. NPDC053432 | reverse complement strand
GTGCGAGGCGAGGCGAGGCGAGGCGAGGCGAGGCGAGGCGAGGCGAGGCGAGGCGAGGCGAGGCGAGGCGAGGCGAGGCGAGGCGAGGCGAGGCGAGGCGAGGGTTGTGCTGTGCGGCGGGGGTGAGGGTTGGCGGGGCCTCGGCGGGCCGGCAGCGAGGAAGGGTTGGGGATTTCCCGTCAGCCTCATCGTCCTTCCGCGTCGGGCCGCCCTGTCAAGGGCGCTCCTTCGTCGCGTCGCTTCGCGATGTCGCTGCGCTCCACCCTTGACAGGCCGTCCCGCCACGGAAAAACGAAGACTGCCGGGAAACCCCCAAAAGAACGGGCCGGGCGGAAGAGCAGATAAACGGGGCGGCCAGAGATGCGCGAGGCGGTGGGGGCGGCCGAGCCCCTCCCCGGGCCGCCACCTCGCCCCTCCGGGCCGGGCAGGCGGCCGAGACCCCTCCCCACCTCGGCCACAAGAGCCTGACCGGCAGGAAGGGCGCCCCAAATCGCTACGCGCTCCTCACCGACGGCGCCTGCGACCCGTCCGGGGCTGATCTCGCCCCAGATCGCTACGCGCTTCGCTTTGACGGCGTCCCACGACCGCCTGGGGCTGGACATAGGCCGCAAAAGGCCACCTCGGGCCCTCGATGACGGGGCCTGCGAGCGGTCTTGGGTGGAAAACGCCCCAAACAGCGGCCATGTCGAGCTGCACTCGGGTCAGACGGCACAGCCCCTGCAAAGACCTGTCGAAATGCCCCAATTGAGGCTATATGAGCATGGGTGATTGGTGGAGCCTGCGCTCTGCGGGGGATACAGCTCGGCCAGGCCGAGGAACCACCCTCCCGAGCCCGCCCCGGCCCCTTCTGCGCCCTTCTTTCGCCCCCATCGTCTCCATCAAAACCCGAGACGGCGCCCAAGACGGTGGCCGGACGCCGTCAGAGCGAAGGACACAGCGACCCGGGGCGAGACCAGCCCCGGACGGGGGCCGGACGCCGTCGTCGAGAAGTGCGTAGCGATCGCGGGCGGCCTATGTCCAGCCCAAGACGACCGTGGACGCCGTCAAAGCGAAGCGCGTAGCGATCTGGGGCGAGACCAGCCCCAGACGGACTGCGGACGCCGAGACGACAGGAGCGCGTAGCGATCTGGTGCGCCCTTCCTGCCGGTCAGGCTCTTGAGGCCGAGGTGGGGAGGGGTCTCGGCCGACTGCCCGGCCCGCAGGGCGAACAGGCGGCCCGAGGGGAGTGCGCCCCACCTCGACCGCCTCGCGCATCGCTGGCCGCGCCGCCTATGGGCTCTTCCGCCCGGCCCGTTCCTTTGGGGGTTTCCCGACAGTCCTTGTCTTTCCGTGGCGGGACGGCCTGTCAAGGGTCGCCGTAGGCGATCGCGCAGCGACGCGACGACGAAGGAGGAGCGCCCTTGACAGGGCGGCCCGACGCGGAAGGACAGTGGGACTGACGGGAAACCCCCAACCCTTCCTCGCTCCCGACCGGCCGGGGCACCGCCGAACCCGCGCCCCCACCCCCGACCCACCCCTCCGGCAAGCCCCGCGTCACCGCCTCCCCCGAAGCGGCACCCGGAAAAGGGCGCCCCCGCCTCAGCCCCCTCAGCCCAGCGCGACCACCGCGCGCGACATGCCCAGGACCTTCTGGCCCGCGCTCGTCGCCGTCAGGTCCACGCGGACCCGCTTGTCGTCGAGCTTCGCCGCGACCTTGGCCGTCACCTCGATGAGGCCGCCCTGGTCGTCGTTCGGCACGACCACCGGCTTCGTGAAGCGCACGCCGTACTCGACCACCGCGCCCGGGTCGCCGACCCAGTCGGTGACCACGCGGATCGCCTCGGCCATGGTGAACATGCCGTGCGCGATCACGTCCGGCAGTCCGACCTCCTTGGCGAACTTCTCGTTCCAGTGGATCGGATTGAAGTCACCGGAGGCACCCGCGTACCGCACGAGCGTGGCGCGCGTCACGGGGAAGGAGGCCGCCGGCAGCTCGGTGCCGACCTCGACATCGTCGTACTTGATCTGCGCTGCCATCTCAGGCCTCCTCGGGGGCGCGGGAGACGAGCTTCGTCCACGCCGTCACCACGTGCTCACCGGTCTCGTCGTGGACCTCGCCACGGATGTCGATGATGTCGTTGCCCGCCATCGACTTCACGGCCTCGATGGTGGAGGTCACCGAGAGGCGGTCACCCGAGCGCACGGGGCGGGAGTATGCGAACTTCTGGTCGCCGTGCACGACGCGGCTGTAGTCCAGTCCCAGCTGCGGGTCCTCGATCACCTGGCTCGCCGCGGCGAAAGTGATGGCGAACACAAAGGTCGGCGGAGCGATCACATCGGAGTAGCCGTGCGCTTTGGCCGCTTCGGGGTCCGTGTAGACGGGATTGGCGTCGCCGACCGCGACCGCGAACTCGCGGATCTTCTCCCGGCCGACCTCATACGGATCGGTAGGCGGGTAGCTCCGCCCCACGAAGGACTGGTCGAGAGCCATGACTCACTACCTCCACAAAGAAACAGGTGCATCACAACAGGTGGTGCATCACAACAGGTGCATCACAGGGAAAGACGGCGGGCGGACGACCGAGGCGCACGCCCGGAAACGACACGAGGCCGCCCCCTTGAAGGGGACGACCTCATGACGTTGCCTTTGTTCGAGACTTCGCTGGGGTCAGCGGGTCTCGCGGTGCGCGGTGTGCGAGTTGCAGCGCGGGCAGTGCTTCTTCATCTCAAGACGGTCCGGGTTGTTACGCCGGTTCTTCTTGGTGATGTAGTTCCGCTCCTTGCACTCCACGCAGGCCAGCGTGATCTTCGGGCGGACGTCGGTGGCAGCCACGTGAGTGCTCCTTGACGGACTATGGGACGGATGAACGCATAAAAGAGTAGCCGATCGGGAGACCGACCCCGCAATCGGCTACTGGGTGTAGCGGCGACCGGACTTGAACCGGTGACACAGCGATTATGAGCCGCTTGCTCTACCGACTGAGCTACGCCGCTTTGATGTGATCAGCTCCCCACCCGAGGGTGGGGAACCTCTCTCACCAGAGCCCCAATGCGGAATCGAACCGCAGACCTTCTCCTTACCATGGAGACGCTCTACCGACTGAGCTATTGGGGCGAGCGATGAAGACATTACACGGTTGCCCGCCCATCGCCCAAATCCTTTGGGGGAACAGGGCTCCGAGGGGGTCCGGCCGCCTTTCTTGATCGGCTCCCGGACCGCCGCGACCCCCATTCCGGCCCCGAATGTGTCCGGGGTCACCACGGAGCCGGCCCGCCGTGCGGCCGCCGCACCGCCCCGCGTCCTCGCACGCACCACAGGCACCACACCGGTACGACTATTCCGCTCTTCCCTGAAGCGAGCTGCCCCGCGCCCTAGGCTCTGAGCACGCTGCGTGATCTTGGGCCACGGGCCGCGACCAAAGGCCCAGGAACCGCCCGAGCCACCGCAGGAGCGCGATGTCCGACAGTCAGCCGCAGCAGCCGCCCCACTCCCCGCGCAACGGCCGGGGCGAGAGCGGCGGTCTCGGTAACGCGGCCGCCGCCGAAGCCACCACCCTGCTGCTCGCCGGGGCCCGCCTCACCGACGGCCGGACCGTCGACGTCCGCCTCAGCGGCGGCCGCATCCAGGCCGTCGGCACCGCGGGCAGCCTGCCCGCCCCGGCCCTGTCCCGGGTGGACCTCAGCGGCTATCTGCTGCTCCCCGCCCCCGCCGAGCCGCACGCCCACGGGGACACCGCCCTGACCGCCGACGGCGAGGGGCCCGTCTCCTACACCGCCGACGAGGTCCAGCGGCGGGCCACGGAGGCCGCCCTGCTCCAGCTCGGCCACGGCGCCACCGCCCTGCGCTCCCACGTGCGGATCGGCGACGTCCACGGCCTCGGCCCGCTGGAGGCGGTCCTGCAGGCCCGCCGCTCCCTGCGCGGCCTGACGGACCTGACCACCGTGGCCGTACCCCGGCTGCTGACCGGGGTGGCCGGCGCGAACGGGCTCGCGATGCTGCGGGACGCCGTCAAGATGGGCGCCTCCGTGATCGGTGGCTGCCCCGACCTGGATCCCGACCCGGCCGGCTTCCTCGAAGCCGTCCTGGATCTCGCCGGCGAGCACGGCTGCCCCGTGGACCTGCACACGGACGGTGACGATCCTGCCCGCCTCTCCCGGCTCGCGGCCATGGCCGGAGGACTGCGCCCCGGAGTGACCATCGGCCCCTGCGGGGGTCTGTCCCGGCTCCCCCTCGACGCGGCGACCCGCGCCGCCGACCAGCTGGCCGCGGCCGGCGTGCGGGTTACTTGCCTCCCCCAGGGCGACTGCGCGGCCCTGGAGCGCCGCGGGCTGCGCACCGCGCCCGTCCGGCTGCTGCGGGCCGCCGGAGTGCGGGTCTCGGCGGGCAGCGGGGCGCTGCGGGACGCCGGGAACCCGGTCGGCCGCGGCGACCCGCTGGAGGCCGCCTACCTGCTGGCCTCCCAGGGCGGCATGCGGGCCGCGGAGGCCTACGACTCGGTCAGTGCCTGCGCCCGCGAGGCCATGGGGCTGCCGGAGGTGCGGGTGGAGGCCGGCTTCCCGGCGGAGCTGCTCGCCGTGCGCGGGGACCGGATCGCGGGCGTGCTGTCCCTCGCGTACAGCCGCATCGTGATCCACCGCGGGCGCGTCGTAGCCCGTACGAGTGCCGTACGGGAGTACTGCGACTCCGCCGTCGCGGTGGCCCTGGACCTGCCCCGGCAGGGCCGTACGGAGCCCGGACCCTGAGCTTTCCCGCGCCCTCGCGGGCGGCGGCGCCCGGCTCGTCGTACGGTCGGGACATGCGCATCGTCATCGCTGGTGGACACGGTCAGATCGCGCTGCGGCTGGAGCGCCTGCTCGCCGCGGGCGGATACGAGGTGGCGGGCATCATCCGCGACCCGGCGCAGGGCAACGACCTCAGGGAAGCGGGCGCCGAACCGGTGCTGTGCGATCTGGAGTCGGCGACCGTCGAGCACGTGGCCGGGATCCTGCACGGCGCGGACGTGGCGGTGTTCGCGGCCGGCGCCGGTCCCGGCAGCGGCATCGCGCGCAAGGACAGCGTGGACCGGGGCGCGGCGGTGCTCTTCTCCGACGCGGCCGAACGGGCGGGTGTGCGCCGCTTCCTGATGGTCTCTTCGATGGGTGCCGACGCGTGGCACGAGGGTGACGAGGTCTTCGACGCCTACCTGCGGGCCAAGGGCGAGGCCGACGACCACGTCCGCACCCGGCTGGGTCTGGAGTGGACGGTGCTGCGCCCCGGCTCGCTGCTCGACGACGCCGGTACGGGCCTGGTCCGCCTGGAGGCGCACACGGGCCGCGGGGCCGTCCCCCGGGACGATGTGGCGGCGGTGCTGGCCGAACTGATCGAGACTCCGGCGACCGCGGGCCTGACGCTGGAGCTGATCACCGGCTCGACGCCGGTGGCGGTGGCCGTCAAGGACGTGGCGGGCAACTGAGCGCCCGCCGCCTGCGCCGCCGCCCGCCCGGCACCGCGGCTCAGAACCCGGCGTCGACCTTGTCGTCCGACCGGCCGACCGAGTCCTGCTGGAACTGGTCCTCGTAGGCCTGCCGGATCCGCTCGACGCGCGTGCTCCGCTCCTTGGCCTCCTTCTCGGGGTACAGCAGCACGACCTCGTAGGAGGTCTCGCGGACGGCCTTGCCGTCGCTGCCCCGCCATTGGCCGTACCCGTCGTGGACGGTCAGCCCCTCGGGGAAGGCGGGGGTGATCTCCCGGTCCAGGAACCGCATGAACTCCCGCTCCCCGACCGGTCCCTGTCCACCGGGCCGCGCGGTGCCGAAGTAGAGCCTGGTCTCCTGGTACGGCTTCCCCACGTGGGTGTCGAGTGCCGCCCCCACCAGTGTGGGAAGGCTGGCGCCGAGCAGGGCGATGAGCACCCCGCCGCCGACCTTCCCCCGTGTGTCAGATGTCCATTTCACCCTTGGTGAACGACGGGGCCGACGCGACGATGCGGTCGGCGGGCGGCGGTCCGGCCGAAATGCGAAGAAGACCCCCGTTACGAGTAACGGGGGTCTCTCTCGCGTGGCGGCGCCAGGGTTCGAACCTGGGTAGGCTGAGCCGGCAGATTTACAGTCTGCTCCCTTTGGCCACTCGGGCACACCGCCAAGAGTTGCTGCCATTTTTTCCGCCTTCCGGCGGCGCTCCCTGGCAACGACGTAAACGATACCTGATGACCGGGGATGCTTCGCCACCGGATTGATCAGCACCTGCGGTGAGTGCGGTGGCTAGGCTTTGCCGAGCGGGCCGGGGACCTCCGGCCGCGCCCTCCGGGGCCGCCTCAACCGACTTCAAGGAGCCACAGCACATGGCCGACTCCAGTTTCGACATCGTCTCGAAGGTCGAGCGGCAGGAGGTCGACAACGCCCTCAACCAGGCCGCCAAGGAACTCTCCCAGCGCTACGACTTCAAGGGCACCGGCGCCACGATCGCCTGGTCCGGCGAGAAGATCCTGATGGAGGCGAACTCCGAGGAGCGCGTGAAGGCCGTCCTGGACGTCTTCGAGACCAAGCTGGTCAAGCGCGGCATCTCGCTGAAGGCGCTGGACGCCGGCGAGCCTCAGCTGTCGGGCAAGGAGTACAAGATCTTCGCCTCGATCGAGGAGGGCATCTCCCAGGAGAACGCCAAGAAGGTCGCGAAGATCATCCGGGACGAGGGTCCCAAGGGCGTCAAGGCCCAGGTGCAGGGCGACGAGCTGCGCGTCAGCTCCAAGAGCCGTGACGACCTGCAGGCCGTCCAGGCGCTCCTCAAGGGCAAGGACCTGGACTTCGCGATCCAGTTCGTGAACTACCGCTGACCCAGTCGGCGGCCTGCCTCCACGCGGCCCGGTGGTCCTCACGGACCGCCGGGCCGCGGCGCTGCGGGGGCCCTCGGGAGTGTGTGCGGGGCGTGTGCGGCGCACGCGCCACCGAGGGCTTCCGTGGCCACTTGGGCGGCAGTGGGTGCGCCCGCCACGCTGGGTGACATCCATCACCGCGTGGCAGGGGGTTCTCACATGCCTGGGGCCGGCACGTTTCGCGAAGACTTCGGGGCGTCCGTGGTCGTCGCACTGGTCGCCCTCCCCCTGTGCGTGGGGGTGGCCGTCGCATCCGGGGTGCCGGCCGAGCTGGGGATCGTCACCGGGGTGGTCGGTGGACTGGTCACCGGATGGTTCCGCGGGAGCTCCCTGCAGGTGAGCGGGCCCGCGGCGGGCCTCACCGTGCTCGTCCACGAGGCGGTGCGGTCCTACGGTCTGCCCGCGCTCGGCGTGCTGGTGCTGGCCGCCGGAACGGTGCAGCTGGGCATGGGGGTGCTGCGGCTCGGGCGGTGGTTCCGGGCGATCTCGGTCGCCGTCGTGCACGGGATGCTGGCCGGGATCGGACTCGTACTGATCTCGGGGCAGCTGTACTCGCTGGGCGGGGTGGAGGCTCCCGGGCACACCCTGGCGAAGCTGGCCGGGGTGCACGACCTCGGGGCGCGTGCCGACTGGGCGGCCGTGGCGCTCGGGGCGGGAACGATCGCCGTGATGGCCGCCTGGCGCCGGATGCCCGCCCGGTGGCGGCTCGTGCCCGGGGCGCTCGTCGGGGTGGCCGCCGCCACCGCCGTGGCCGCGCTGTTGCGGCTGCCCGTGGAGCGCGTACGGGTGACGGGTGTGCTGGATGCGGTGGCCCTGCCGGGCTGGGGCGACTTCGGGGTGCTGGCCTCGGTCGGCGCGCTCGGGACGGTGGTCGCGCTCGCGCTGATCGCCTCCGCCGAGACGCTGTTCAGCGCGGCCGCCGTCGACCGGATGCACGACGGCCCCAGGACGGACTACGACCGGGAGCTGGTCGCCCAGGGCTTCGGGAACGCCGTGTGCGGGCTGCTCGGGTCCCTGCCGATGACCGCGGTGATCGTGCGCAGCGCGGCGAACGTGGAGGCCGGAGCCCGCACCCGGGCGGCCAGGGTGCTGCACGGCGGCTGGCTGCTGCTGTTCGCCGTCGCCTTCCCGCAGGTGCTGGAGGTGGTGCCGCTCGCCGCGCTGGCCGGGGTGCTGCTGCACGCGGGCTGGAAGCTGCTGCCCGCCCGGGCGGTGCACGCGCTGTGGCGGACACACCGGGGGGAGGCGGTGGTGCTGGTGGCCACGGCCACCGCGATCGTGGTCACCAACCTCTTCGAGGGGGTGCTGGCCGGGTTGGGGCTCGCCGTCGCCAAGGCGGCCTGGGAGACCTCCCACATGCACATCGAGCAGGTTCGGGAGGAGACCGGGCTGTGCGTGCGGGTGGTGGGCAACGCCAGCTTCCTGCGGCTGCCCAAGCTGCTCGACGCGCTGGACGCGCTGCCGCCGGGTGAGCCGGTGCGGCTCGACCTGAGCGGGCTGCGCCACCTCGACCACGCCTGTCTGACGGCCCTGGAAGGATGGGAGCGGGAGCGGGCGCCGCTCCCCGGACGCGAAGGCGTCATCCGGCCCGGTTAGCTCCCGCCCGTGGCCGACGTCCGCTACGCGATCGCGAACGCTTCCGCGTGGACGCTCGATTCAGGTGTCAAGGGTCGGGCCGTGGCAGCCGTCGGGCCGTCCGGCTGTGTGGTGCCGGCCTGTGCGCCGGACCGGGGCGTGAGCCGGCGGTTCAGATCCGGGATCCGAACTCGGCCCAGGGGGCCGGTTCCAGGTCGAACTCCTCCCCCGGTCCGGACTCGTCGCAGAACCAGGCGGTGCCGTCGAGCCAGCCTCGGAGCCAGCCGGCCAGGCTGGGGGTGTCGCCGGTCCAGGCGAGCTCCGGTTCCCCGAGTCCCGGGTCGAACAGCAGCACTTGGGCGGTTTCCGAGCGGCAGTCGACGCAGGCGTACGTGCCGCAGCCGAAGTCGGCCATCGGCAGCACGCCCTCCGGCCAGCGCCATCCTGATGTGCGGCGGGCCGCATACGCGTCCAGGGCCTGACGCAGCGGCAGGAGGCCGCAGCCGGGGCCGAATCCGCCGTCGCCCACCCGGGTGTAGAGCTCGGTGAACAGGGGCGGCAGGGCGACGCCGAGTATGCCTTCGGCCCGGGCCGACTCTCCGTCGGCGAGCGGCTTCGGCACGGGTGCTCCACACCCCTGCGCGGAGTTGCGCACGCGGTCTGCGACTTGCTCCAGCAACTGCTCGGTCTCGTTCATGCGTTCATGGTGACGCACACCACTGACAGCCGTCCGGGCCTGTGGACAACTCTCGGGCGGGGGGTCTTCGGATTCGCGCGGCAGGGCGAATCCGAGGACCTGGTCACCGGGACGCGAACGGCGCGTCGGTCGGGACGATTTCGCGGCCCAGCGGGAGCAGGGAGAGCGGGACCATCTTGAAGTTGGCGATGCCGAACGGGATGCCGATGATCGTGACGCACAGGGCGAGGCCGGTGACGATGTGGCCGATGGCCAGCCACCAGCCCGCCAGGACCAGCCACAGGACGTTGCCGATGCAGGACGCGGCGCCCGCGTCGCGGCGCTCGACCGTGGTGTAGCCGAAGGGCCAGAGGGCGTACACCGCGATGCGGAAGGCGGCTATGCCGAAGGGGATGCCGATGATGGTGATGCAGAGGATCACGCCCGCCAGGCAGTAGCCGAGGAACAGCCAGATGCCGCTGAGGACGAGCCAGATGATGTTCAGGATGGTCTTCACTGCGAACGGCCTGCCATCTGTTCGAGCCGGGCGATGCGCTCGGCCATCGGGGGGTGGGTGGAGAACATCTTGGTCAATCCCTGCCCCGGACGGAAGGGATTGGCGATCATCATGTGGCTGGCCGTCTCCAGCCGGGGCTCGGGGGGCAGCGGAAGCTGCTTCGTACCGGCGTCGAGCTTGCGCAGTGCGCCGGCCAGGGCGAGCGGGTCGCCCGTGAGCTGGGCGCCGGAGGCGTCGGCCTCGTACTCACGCGAGCGGCTGATGGCCAGCTGGATCACGGAGGCGGCCAGCGGGCCGAGGATCACGACGAGGAGCATGCCGATGAGGCCGGGGCCCTCGTCGTCGTTCGAGCGGCCCACGGGTATCAGCCAGGCGAAATTCACGAGGAACATGATCACGGAGGCGAGCGCTCCGGCGACCGACGCGATCAGGATGTCGCGGTTGTAGACGTGGCTGAGCTCGTGGCCGATGACTCCGCGCAGTTCGCGCTCGTCGAGGATGCGCAGGATGCCCTCGGTGCAGCAGACCGCGGCGTTGCGCGGATTGCGGCCGGTGGCGAAGGCGTTGGGGGCCTCGGTGGGCGAGATGTAGAGGCGTGGCATGGGCTGGCGCGCGGAGGTGGAGAGCTCGCGGACCATGCGGTAGAGCTCGGGGGCCTCGAACTCGCTGACGGGGCGGGCCCTCATCGCGCGCAGGGCGAGCTTGTCGCTGTTCCAGTACGCGTACGCGTTCGTCCCGAGGGCGACGAGGACGGCGATGATCAGGCCGCCCCGTCCGAAGAAGCTGCCGATGAGGATGATGAGTGCGGACAGCCCGCCGAGGAGTACGGCGGTCTTCAGCCCGTTGTGCCGGCGGTGCACGGTACGCCCTCCTAGTGGTGCGGCAGGGAGCCCCCGTCCTGGACTGAGGGTCTACGGTCCAGTGGACCCTCCCTTCCTGGTCAACGCGAGGTGGGCGCGGCTGGTTCCCGCCGCATGCCGCAGCGGCCGCGGCCCCGGTGCCTCCGGGGTGGGGGCGGTGGGGCGGCGGCCGCGCGTGTTGCTCCGTACGGGTGACCTTGCGCGGGGCTACTGCGGGAAGAGGCTGCTCGACGCGAAGCGCAGGACGAGCTGCGGGGCGCCCGAGAGGACGAGGGCCGTGACGGCGGTGACGGCGATGGCCGCAGTGACCGGCCAGGGGGCCTTCGTGCGGGCCGTGGCGGCGTCCTGTACGCCTTCGGCGCCCTCGGGCGCGCGGAAGAGGGTCGCGGTCCACCGCAGGTAGTAGTAGAGGGCGACGACGACGTTGACCGCCATGATCACGGCGAGCCAGCCGAGGCCCGCTTCGACGGCGGACTGGAAGACGACGACCTTGGCGAAGAGGCCGATGATGCCCGGCGGCAGGCCGGCCAGGCAGAGCAGGAAGAAGGCCATCGCCAGGGCGGCCATCGGGCGCTCCGCGTACAGGCCGCGGTAGTCGCTGATCCGGTGGAGCGGCTTCGTCCGGGCGACGAGCGCGGCGACGGCGAAGGCGCCGAGGTTCACGACGGCGTACATGAGGGCGTACGCGACGGTGGAGCCGATCTGGTCGCGGTCGGAGTACGCGGCGGCGGCGATCGGGACCAGGAGGTAGCCGGCCTGGCCCACGGAGGACCAGGCGAGCAGCCGCACGGCGCTGTTGGGGCGGTCCGGGGACTGGCGCAGGGCGGCGGCGTTGCCCACGGTCATGGTGAGCGCGGCCAGGACGGCGAGGGCCGGTCCCCAGATGTCGGAGTACGCCGGGAAGGCGATCACCGTCACGAGGATGAGGCCGGTGAAGCCGACGGCCTTGCCGATCACCGAGAGGTACCCGGCGATGGGCAGGGGGGCGCCGACGTAGGTGTCGGGAACCCAGAAGTGGAAGGGGACGGCCGCGGTCTTGAACGCGAAGCCGACGAGGGTGAGCGCGACGCCGGCCATGGCGACGGTGTCGAGCTGCCCGGGGACGCTTTCGAGCCGGTCCGCGACCTGGGTGAGGTGCAGGGTCCCGGTGGCGGCGTAGACGAAGCTGACGCCCATCAGGGACACCGCGGTGGCGGTGACGGAGGACAGGAAGAACTTGAGGGCGGCCTCGGAGGAGAGCCGGTCGCCGCGGCGCATGCCGACGAGGGCGAAGGCCGGCAGCGAGGCGACTTCGAGGGCGACGATCAGGGTGGCGAGGTCGCGGGAGGCCGGCAGCAGCGCGGCGCCGGCCGCGGAGGACAGCAGCAGGAACCAGTACTCGCCGCCGGGCATGCGCGCGTCGCGGACGGCGGTGACCGACAGCAGGGCGGTGACCAGGGCGCCGGCCAGGACCAGGAACTGGATGACGAGCGTGAAGTGGTCGGCCGTGTAGCTGCAGGCGGCCGGGTCGGAGCCGAGGCAGAAGGTGGAGCGGTCGCCGGCGCGCAGCGGCAGCAGGGCGACGGTCGCGGCGGCCAGGCCGGCCACGGAGATCCACCCGAGGAGCGGCTTGCGGCGCTCGGGTACGAAGAGGTCCGCGATCAGGACGATCAGCGCGACGGCGGCGGGGACGACCACGGGCGCGATGGCGAGCCAGTCGACGGACTGGACGAGGCTGGGGGTCTGCGCCGAAGGCGCGGCGGCGAGGACCGTGAGGGCCGTCATGAGTTGCCTCCTGCGAGGAGCTTCTGGACGGCCGGGTCGGTGAGGCCGAGCAGTACCGCGGGCCACAGGCCGGCGAGGACGGTGAGGGCGGCGAGCGGGGTCCAGGCGGCGAACTCGTAGCGCTGGACGTCCGCGAGGACGAGCTCGGGACCGGACTTCGGGTCGCCCATGCAGACGCGCCGTACGACGATCAGCAGGTAGGCGGCGGTGAGCAGGGTGCCGAACGCGCCGAAGGCCATGTACGTGAGGAACGCCGGCCGGGGCAGGCCCTCGGCGGGGTCGAACGCGCCGAAGAGGGACAGCATCTCGCCCCAGAACCCGGCGAGGCCGGGCAGCCCGAGGGAGGCGACGGCGGCGAAGGCGAGGAACGCGCCGAAGCGGGGGGCGCGGCCGTAGAGGGCGGCGCCGGTGACTCCGGAGAGGGTGTCGAGGTCGGCGGTTCCGTAGCGGTCCTTGAGGGCGCCGACCAGGAAGAAGAGCAGGCCGGTGATCAGGCCGTGGGCGATGTTCGCGAACAGCGCGCCGTTGACTCCGGTGGGGGTCATGGAGGCGATGCCGAGCAGGACGAAGCCCATGTGGCCGACGGAGGAGTACGCGATGAGCCGCTTGAGGTCGCCCTTGTTGCCCTGGCGGGCGAGCGAGAGGCAGGCGAGCGACCCGTAGACGATGCCGACGGCGGCGAAGGCGCCCAGGTAGGGGGCGAGGGCGGCCATGCCGTCGGGGGTGGCGGGCAGCAGGATGCGGACGAACCCGTACGTGCCCATCTTGAGCAGGACGCCGGCCAGCAGGACGGAGCCCACGGTCGGGGCGGCGGTGTGGGCGTCGGGCAGCCAGCTGTGCAGGGGCCACATCGGGGTCTTCACGGCGAGGCCGATGCCGATGGCGAGGACCGCGAGGAGCTGGGTGGTGTGGGACAGTTCGCGGCCGTTGTCAGTGGCGAGCGTCACCATGTCGAATGTGCTGCTGTTCAGTCCGATCAGCAGCAGTCCGAGCAGCATGACCACGGAGCCGAGGAGCGTGTAGAGGATGAACTTCCAGGCGGCGGCCTGCCGCTGAGCACCGCCCCAGCGGGCGATGAGGAAGTACATCGGGATGAGGACCATCTCGAAGGCGAGGAAGAACAGCAGCAGGTCGAGGACGGCGAAGGTCGCGAGGGTGCCGGACTCCAGGACCAGGAGCAGCGCGACGAAGGCCTTCGGGGAAGGGCCTGCGGGGAGCTTGAAGTAGCTGTAGAGCGCGCAGAGGAAGAACAGCAGCGCGGTCATCAGGAGGAGGGGGAGCGAGATGCCGTCGACGCCGAGGTGGATCCGGACGTTCAGCGCCGGGATCCAGCTGATGTCCGTCGTCGCCTGGAAGCGGGACGGGGTGTCGTGGTCGAAGCCCAGGGTGAGGGCGATCACGGCGGCGAGGATCACGCCGGTCACGGTCACGCCGTGGCGGAGCACGGCCTGTTCGGGGCTCTTGCCCTTGAGGCCGGGCGGGGCCGGCAGGAGGGCCGCGACCGCGCCGAGGAGCGGTGCGGCCACGGCGAACGCCAGAAGGAACTGCATCACGGACGGGCTGATATCGATCACGGCTGACTCTCGGCTCACGATCCGGCGTTGATGTTGGCGAGGACGGCGGTGGCGATCGCCAGGACCACGGCACCGGCGAACAGGGCACTCAGGTAGCTCTGCACGTTGCCGGTCTGGGCGCGGCGGACGAGGCTGCCGAACAGCCGGGGGGCGGTGCCCGCGCCGCGGACGTACGTGTCGACGACCTCGCGGTCGAGGAAGCGGACCAGGCTCGCGGCGGCCCGGACGGGGCGGACGAAGAGGTGGTCGTAGACGGCGTCGAGGTGGAAGCCGACGGCCGCGTGCCGGTGCAGGGGGCCGAGGAGCACCTTGCCCGGGTCGGCGGCGGGGCCGGCCGCGACGGCGGGGTGTTCGTGCGTCACCTCGGCCACCTCGGGGGCTTCCGCGGCGGACTCCGCGACGGTGGCGGCGACGGCTGCCGCGGCCGCGACGCCGTTGACGGCCGGGGTGGTGGCCGCCGCTGCCGCGGCCTTGGCCGTGGCGCGCTGCCAGAGGGCGTAGGTGAGCATCACGCCGACGACCGCCGCGCCCGTGCCGAGGACCGAGGTGACCAGGGTCGGGGTGAGTTCCCTGCCGTCGAACCAGTCGGCGAGGGAGTCCGCCGCGAGGCCGAGGCCGATCGTGGGGACCGCGAGCAGCCACAGCACGCCGGTCATGGCGATGGGCTCCTTGCCGTGGTCGGGGGCGGCCGCACCCCGGCCGTGGAAGGCCATCAGCCACAGCCTGGTGGCGTAGGCGGCGGTGAGCAGGGCGGTCAGCACGCCGGCGATCAGCACCACCCAGCCGGCGCTGCCGGGGGCGAACTCCGAGTGGCCCGTCGCGGTCTGCTCGGCGGCGACGAGGACGGCTTCCTTGGAGAAGAAGCCGGCGAACGGCGGGATCGCGGCGAGCGCGAGCAGCGCGATCGTCATCGTCCAGAAGGCGTCGGGGATGCGCTTGGCCAGGCCGTCCATGCGGGACATGGCGGCCAGGGAGTTCGTCCCGGCGGCGTGGATGATCACGCCGGCGCCGAGGAACAGGAGCGCCTTGAAGGCGCCGTGGGACAGGAGGTGGAAGACGGCGGCGCCGCGGTCGCCGACGGCCAGGGCGCCGGTCATGTAGCCGAGCTGGCCGACCGTGGAGTAGGCGAGGACGCGCTTGATGTCGTCCTGGGCGAGGGCCGCGAGGCCGGAGCCCACCATCGTGACGGCCGCCATGACGGCCATGACCACCAGCGCGGCGGCGGAGGCCGCGAAGACGGGGAGGAGACGGGCGACGAAGTAGACACCGGCGGCGACCATCGTCGCGGCGTGGATCAGCGCGGAGACCGGGGTGGGGCCCGCCATGGCGTCCGGGAGCCAGGTGTGCAGCGGGAACTGCGCGGACTTGCCCGCGACTCCGGCGAGCAGGAGCAGCGCGATCAGGGTCGGGTGGTCGAGTCCGCCCGCGGCGACGGTGCCGAGCACCTTCGTGATCTCGAAGGAGCCGGCGTCGGCGGCGAGCGCGAACAGGCCGATGAGGAAGGGGACGTCACCGAGTTTGGTGACCAGGAAGGCCTTCAGGGAGGCGGAGCGGGCCGCCTCGGTCTCCCAGTAGTGCCCGACCAGGAAGTACGAGCAGATGCCCATGATCTCCCAGCCGACCAGCAGCACCATCAGGTCGCCGGTGTAGACGACGAGCAGCATGGCGGAGGTGAACAGTGAGACCAGACCGGCGTACGAGGGGTAGCGCGGGTCCTCGCGGAGGTAGGCCGTCGAGTAGAGCTGTACGCACGTGGCGACGACTCCGACGAGGACGGCGACCAGGGCGGCGAAGCCGTCCACGTGGAGCGAGAGCTCGATCGGCACCGAGCCGGTCGGGGTCAGCAGGGTCGACGCGTCGACGGCCTTGCCGCCGCCCTGGCGGACGGCGACGAGCACCGCCAGTACGGCGGTGGCGAGCGTCGGCAGGATCGCGAGCGGCCGGACGAATCCGGGCGCGGTGCGGCCGAGGAGGAGTCCCGCGACCCCGCCCAGGAAGGGGAGGAGGGGGACGAGGACGGCGAGGGTCGTCGTGCTCACGCGGTGACCTCGCTCCGGTGGTTCGGGGTGGGCTCGTGGCCTTCGGGCTCGTGGCCTTCGGCGGTGTCGCGCAGGCGGTCGACGTCCGAGGTGCCCCGGTTGCGGTACACCATCAGCACGATCGCGAGGCCGATGCCGATCTCGGCGGCGGCGATCGCGATGGTGAAGAGGGTGAGTGCCTGGCCGGCGTGCAGGGTGTCGCGCAGCCAGACGTCGAAGGCGACCAGGTTCAGGTTGACGGCGTTGAGCATCAGCTCGACGGACATCAGGACCAGGATGGCGTTGCGGCGGGCGAGCACTCCGTACAGGCCCGTGCAGAAGAGGAGCGCCGCGAGCACGGCGGGGTAGGCGAGGTGCATCAGCGCTGCCCCTTCTTGTCGCCGGCGTCGGCGGGGCCGTTGGGGTCGGTGGGGGCGGTGGGGTCGACGGGGTCGGTCTTGCGGGAGAGCACGACGGCGCCGATCAGGGCCGCGAGGAGGAGGACGGAGAGCGCCTCGAAGGGCAGCACCCAGTGCTGGAAGAGGATCTCGCCGGAGACCTTCGTCGACCCCTGGACCGGGCCGTCGAGGTCGATCCAGGTCGTCCGGAAGGCGTCGACGACGACCCAGACGAGCGCGACGGCCGCGATGCCGGCGACGCCGAGGGCGATCCATCGGTTGCCGGAGTCGGCGTCCGGGGAGCGGCCGATGGGCGCCTTGGTGAGCATCAGTCCGAAGAGGAGGAGGACGACCACGGAACCGAGGTAGATCAGCACCTGGACCCAGGCGATGAACTCCGCGGTCAGCAGCAGGTACTCGACGGCGATACCGCCGAGCGCGACGACCAGCCACAGGGCCGCGTGCACGAGCTGCCGGGTGGTGACGGTGACGAGGGCCGCGCCGAAGGTGGCGAGGCCGACGAGGACGAAGGCGATCTCGACGCCGGTCGGCGAGAGGAAGCCGGGTCCGGGCGCCGGGGCGCCCGCGGCTGCGGCTGCGGCTGCGGCTGCGGCGAGGTGGGCGGCGTACATCAGGCGGCGCCTCCCGCCGGGGTCTCGGGGGTGCCGGTTCCCGTGCCGGGTGCATCGCCGGAACCGGGCTCGGAGCCCGGGCCCGCGGCGGCCCCGGTGCCGAGGGTCCCGGGGCCGGGGGTCCCGGGGCCGGGGGTCCTGGGGCCGGGGGTGCCGGGGCCGGAGGTGCCGGGGGCGGGGGTGCCGGGGGCGGGGGTGCCGGGGGCGGGGTGGGTGGTTTCGGCTTCGGCGGCTGCCGCAGCGGCGGCGGCTTCGGCCTTTTCGACTGCCTTGCGGGCCGCGGCGATCTCCTTCGGCTCCTCGGCGGCCGGGTCCAGCGCGGGCGGGGCCGGGACGGTCCACATCCACTCGCGGAGCTTGTCGCGCTCGTGGGTCAGTTCGTGGATGTCCGTCTCCGCGTACTCGAACTCGGGGGACCAGAAGAGGGCGTCGAAGGGGCACACCTCGATGCAGATACCGCAGTACATGCAGAGGGAGAAGTCGATGGCGAAACGGTCGAGGACGTTACGGCTGCGCTCGCGGCCGCCGGGGGTGGCGGCCGGGACCGTCTCCTTGTGCGAGTCGATGTAGATGCACCAGTCGGGGCACTCACGGGCGCAGAGCATGCAGACCGTGCAGTTCTCCTCGAACAGGCCGATGACCCCGCGGGAGCGGGGCGGGAGCTGCGGCTGGACCTCGGGGTACTGGGCGGTGTGCGAGCGCTTCGTCATCGTGCGCAGCGTGACGGCCAGGCCCTTGGCGAGGCCGGATCCGGGGATGGGCATTACTGGATCGCCACCTTCACGATGCCGGTGAGCGCGATCTGGGCGAGCGCGAGCGGGATGAGTACGGTCCAGGCGAGCTTCTGGAGCTGGTCCTCGCGCAGGCGCGGGTAGCTCACGCGGAGCCAGATCACGAGGAAGGCGAGGACCGCGGTCTTGAGGAGGGTCCAGACCCAGCCGAAGTCGCCGGAGCCGAAGGGGCCGTGCCAGCCGCCGAGGAAGAGGACGGTGGTGAGGGCGCAGAGGACGACGATGCCGGCGTACTCGGCGAGCAGGAAGAGCGCGAAGCGCAGGCCGGTGTACTCGGTGTACGCGCCGAAGATGATCTCGGAGTCGGCGACGGGCATGTCGAAGGGGGGCCGCTGGAGTTCGGCGAGGCCGGCGGTGAAGAAGACGAGCGCGCCGACGATCTGCCAGGGCAGCCACCACCACTGGAAGCTCTCGACGATGCCGGGGATGGAGACCGTCCCGGCCGCCATGGCCACGGAGGCGGCGGCGAGCAGCATCGGGAGCTCGTAGGCGAGCAGCTGGGCGGCGGTGCGCAGGCCGCCGAGGAGCGAGAACTTGTTCGCGGAGGCCCAGCCGGCCATGAGGGAGCCGAGGACTCCGACGCCCATGACGGCCAGCACGAAGAACAGGCCCGCGTCGATGACCTGGCCGACGGCGCCCTCGCCGGGGCCGATCGGAATGGCGACGAGGACGAGGAGGTAGGGCAGCAGGGCGACGGCGGGGGCGAGCTGGAAGATCCGCCGGTCGGCGTCGGCCGGGACGATGTCCTCCTTCTGCGCGAACTTCACGCCGTCGGCCACGAGCTGGGCCCAGCCGTGGAAGCCGCCGGCGTACATCGGGCCGAGGCGGCCCTGCATGTGGGCCATCACCTTGTGCTCGGTCTGCCCGACGACGAGCGGGAGCACGAGGAAGACGGCGAAGACGACGATCAGCCGCAGGGCGACGTCGAGGACGTCGTTCACGCGTCGCCTCCGTTGTCGGGGGTGGGGTCGGTCTCGGGTCCGGTCTTGGGTTCGGGCCTGGGTTCGGGCCTGGGTTCGGGCCTGGGTTCGGTGGCCGGTTCGGTGGCCGGTTCGGCGGCGGCCTCCGGCGGGGCGGTCGGTTGCGGCGAGGGCTCGTCGAAGGCCGGCTTCGGGTCGCGCCGAGTCGCCTCCGGCGGGGCGGCCGGGGCGGCGGGCTCGTCGAAGGCCGGCTTCGGGTCGCGCCGAGTCGCCTCCGGCGGGGCGGCCGGGGTGGCGGGCTCGTCGAAGGCCGGCTTCGGGTCGTGCCAGGGCGCGTCCGCGCTGCGGGGGGCCGGGCGCACGTTCTCCGTCGCCGGGCCGGGGGCCGGGGCCGCCGGGGTGGCTCCGCCCGCCTGGCTGGCCGAGCCGTCGGATACGGAGCGGGTGCGGCGGGCCGGGCGGGCGGCCGGGGTTTCCGTGGCCTGGGTGGCCGAGCCGTCCGCCACGGAGCGGGCGCGGCGGGCGGGGGCACCCTCGCGGGCGGCCGCTCCGGCGCCGCGCGGGGTGCGGGCCGGGCGGGCGGGGGCCGGCGGGAGCTGGCCCTTCAGCGGGCCCCAGTCATTGGGGTCCGGGACGCCCGGCGGGAGCATCTGGCGGCGCTTCGGCGCGTCCGGGTCGTGCGCCTCGCCCGGCTCCTTGGCTCCTGGCCAGGCCTTGGCGACGCGCGCGGCCAGGACGAAGTCCTTGCGCAGGGGGTGGCCCTCGAACTCCTCGGGGAGGAGCAGGTGGACCAGGTGCGGGTGGTCGGTGAAGGTGATCCCGAACATCTCGAACGTCTCGCGCTCGTGCCATTCCGCACCGGCGTAGACGGCGACGGCGGACGGCAGGGACGCCGCCGAGTGCGGGACCGTCGTACGCAGGAGCAGCCGGCGCACCCGGCGGTTCTCGAGCGCGACGACGTGGGCGCAGACGCGGAAGCCGGTGCCCGGCTCGTCCACCGCGCTCAGCCAGTCGAAGTACGTGCAGCCCAGCTTGTCCCGGGCGATCTCGAGGGAGGAGATCCACGAGCCGACCGGGACGTCGACCGTGAGGAGGTCGTACGCGGACGAGCCGACGGCCTCCTCACCGAAGACCGTCGCGGCCGCGTCGGGCAGGGAGTCGTAGAGGTTCATGCGCCGGCTCCCGGGGTGGGCGGGGGCGTGACCAGGCCGCTCTTCAGCTGCGCGACGGACGGGCCGGCCGCGTAGCGCTCGGCCAGCGACTCGCGGGCGATCTTCTCCTGGAGCTTGAGGATGCCCTGGAGCAGCGCCTCCGGGCGGGGCGGGCAGCCGGGCACGTAGACGTCGACCGGGATGATCTGGTCGACGCCCTTGGTGACCGAGTACGAGTCCCAGTACGGCCCGCCGCAGTTGGAGCAGGCACCGAAGGAGATGACGTACTTGGGCTCCGGCATCTGCTCGTAGAGCCGCTTCACGGCCGGGGCCATCTTGTCCGTGACGGTGCCCGAGACGATCATCAGGTCGGCCTGGCGCGGGCCGGGCGCGAAGGGGATCACGCCGAGACGGATGAAGTCGTGCCGGGCCATGGACGCGGCGATGAACTCGATCGCGCAGCAGGCCAGACCGAAGTTGAAGACCCACAGGCTGTACCGGCGGCCCCAGTTCAGGACCACCTTCATCGGTTCCGGGGCGAGCCGGGAGAGGACCCCGAGGCGCTTCGGCTCGGGGAGCAGCATGCCCTCAGGCGACGTCACGGTCTGGGGAACGGCCGGTGTCACGTCCATTCGAGGACGCCCTTCTTGTACGCGTAGAGCAGGCCGACGGCCAGGAAGCCCAGGAAGATGAACATCTCGACCAGGGTCGTGGCGCCGTAACCGGCGGCGCCGAACACCGTCGCCCACGGGAAGAGGAAGATCGAGTCGACGGCGAAGATGACGTAGAGGAACGCGTAGACGTAGTAGCGGACCTGGGTGTGCGCCCAGCCCTCGCCCACCGGGTCCACACCGCATTCGTACGTCAGCAGCTTCTCTGCGGTCGGGACGACGGGGCGCAGGAGGCGGCCGGCGCCGAAGGCGACGGCCACGAAGAGCACACCGAGCGCGGCCAGGAGGCCGACGACCGAATAACTCCGGAAGTAGTCCGCCGCGAGCACGGTTACGGTCGATACCGTCGGTTCAGGCACGTCCGTTCCTCGCTCCTCGGCCACTGTCGACGATCTGTTACGGACGGGAGTCTAGGGCCTGCCTCACACGGGGTGGGGTTATCCCCCGTTCACAGCACCCCGGCCACCCCATGGCATCAGGGGGGTCCGCTTGGCAGGCTGTGGCCCATGACCACGAGCCCTGACACCCCCGACAACGATCGGCCTCCCCCGGTACGCGCCGTCTTCAGCGCCGTGACGTGGAAGGAGATCGCCCATCTGGTGACGAATCTGCCGGTGGCGATCATCGGATTCGTTTACACGGTTGTCATGGTCTCCGGCACGGGGGGCCTTTCCGTGACGGCTGTCGGAGTTCCGCTGCTGGCAGGCGGACTCTATTTGTCTCGGCAATTGGGACGGCTGGACCGGGCCCGTGCCCGCGCGCTGCTCGGCGTACGGGTGGACGAGCCGACCCCGATCCCCGGACCGAATCGGTCCGGCGGATTCTTCCCCTGGCTGTGGACGAGCATCAAGGACCCGGTCGGCTGGCGGACGGTGCTGTACCAGCTGATCCGGCTGCCCTGGGGGGTGCTCACCTTCACGGTAGCGCTGACCGGCCTCTTCGTGCTGTGGCCGGTGCTGCCGTACCTGGTGCGGGGAATGGCGAACGTGGACCGCGCGATGGTACGGGGGCTGCTGTCGCCCTCCGACGAGCTGGAGCGGCGGATCGCGGAGCTGGAGTCCGACCGGGGGGTCGTCGTGGACACGGCCGCGGCCGACCTGCGGCGCATCGAGCGGGACCTGCACGACGGGGCCCAGGCGCGGCTGGTCGCGCTGGCGATGGGGCTGGGACTGGCGAAGGAGAAGCTGCTGGAGGACCCGGAGGGCGCGGCGGCGATGGTCGACGAGGCTCACGGGGAGGTGAAGCTGGCACTGCAGGAGCTGCGGGACCTGGCGCGCGGGATCCATCCGGCGGTGCTGACGGACCGGGGACTGGACGCGGCGCTGTCGTCGGTGGCGGCCCGGTGCGTGGTGCCGGTGAAGGTGCTGGTGGACCTGCCGGTGGAGGAGCGGCCGGTGGAGGCGATCGAGGGGATCGCGTACTTCGTGGTGTCGGAGCTGCTGCAGAACGTGAGCAAGCACGCCCGGGCTCGCGGTGCGAGCGTGGAGGTGTGGCGGGCGGACGCGCGGCTGATGATCCGGGTGTCCGACGACGGGTGCGGCGGGGCGGACGTCTCCCGGGGGTCGGGGCTGGCGGGGCTCGGGGAGCGGCTGGGGGCGGTGGACGGGGTGCTGGTGGTGGACTCCCCCGCCGGGGAGGGGACCGTGGTCACGGCGGAGCTGCCGTGGCGGGGGCGCGGCCGGTAGTCGCTGCGGTGCTTTGTTTTCGGGACTCCCGTCCAGGGTGGGCGGGAGTCCCGTCCGCGTTTGCGGGTGCGGCGCGGTGGCGTGAGCCGCCCCGGGCTGCGCCCGGGCTACGCGGGGCTCCGCCCCGCACCCCGCTCCTCAAACGCCGGAGGGGCTGAAACGGCGGGGTGGGGTTAACCCCCCGGTGGGGACGCCTACTCGCCGGATGGTTCGGGTGGGCCCCGGGCGACAGGGTGGTGGGGTATCGGCGGACGGGAAGGACGGGGCGGGATCATGGGGAACGGGACGGGCTTCGGGGCGGTGTTGCGGGCCCCCGTCGAGGGGCGGACCTGGCGGGAGTTCGGGTACCTGCTGGTGGGGCTGCCGCTGAGCACGGTGTACTTCTCGCTCGCCGTCGCGGGGGTGAGCCTCGGCGCCGGGCTGCTGGTCACCTTCCTCGGCATTCCGGTCCTGGCCGGCGTACTCGCCATGTGCCGCGGGTTCGGGCACGTGGAGCGCGCCCGGGTGCGGCACCTGCTGCGGGTCGACATCGCGGCCCCCGCGCGCGTCCGGCCCGGGAAGAGCGGGCCGCTCGCCGCCATGGGGGCGCTGCTCAAGAGCGGGAGCGCCTGGCGGCACGCGCTGTACTCCGTGATCCACTTCCCGTGGGCGGTGTTCGGCTTCTGTCTGGCACTGACGTTCTGGGCGTACGGGTGGGGCTTCCTGCTGTACCCGCTGTGGTTCTGGGTCTTCCCGGCCTACACCAGCCAGTCGGGGCTGATCGTCTTCCAGGACGACGACTACTCCTTCGTTCTCGACTCGCCCCTCGCGATCGCCCTTACCTCCGCCACCGGGCTGGCCCTCACACTCGCCACGCCGTACGTGATCCGGGCCCTGACCACCGTGGACCGGGTACTGGTGGCGGGGCTGCTCGGGGCGTCCCGTCTGGACCACCGGGTGAGCGAGCTGGAGTCCGACCGGGGCGTCGTCGTGGACACGGCCGCGGCCGACCTGCGGCGCATCGAGCGGGACCTGCACGACGGGGCCCAGGCGCGGCTGGCGGCGCGGCCGATGGATCTGGGGCTGGTGAAGGAGAAGCTCGCGCAGGACCCGCGGGCGGCCGTGCGGATGGTGGACGAGGCCCACGGGGAGGTGAAGATCGCCCTCCAGGAGCTGCGGGACCTCGCGCGCGGGATCCACCCCGCGGTGCTGACGGACCGGGGGCTGGACGCGGCGCTGTCGTCGGTGGCGGCCCGGTGCGTGGTGCCCGTACGGGTGGCCGTGGATCTGCCGGCCAGGCCGGCGGAGGCGATCGAGGGGATCGCGTACTTCGTGGTGTCGGAGCTGCTGCAGAACGTGAGCAAGCACGCGGGGGCGCAGGCGCGGGGGGCGGGCGTGGACGTGTGGAAGTCCGGGGAGCGGCTGCTGATCCAGGTCCGGGACGACGGGCCGGGCGGGGCCGGCGTCTCCCGGGGGGCGGGGCTGGCGGGGCTCGCGGAGCGGCTGGACGCGGTGGACGGGGTGCTGGTGGTGGATTCCCCCGCCGGGGAGGGGACGGTGGTCACGGCCGAGCTGCCGTGGCGGGGGCGCGGCCGGTAGTCGCTGGCGGTTCTGTTCGGTTCTCGTCTCGGTTGTCGTCTCGGTTCTCGTCGGGACTCCCGTCCGGGTGGACGGGGGTCCCGCTCGCGTTTCCCCCGCCCCGCACCGGGCTCGCACAGGCCGGAAGGGCTGGATTCGGCCCACGCCGTGTGTCGAGGACTGCCCAAAGATCGCCTCAAACGCCGGCGATGCTGGGATGCTTGGCCCAGTCAGGGAGTTGTGGGAACGAGTGGACGCGGGGGCAGCGGAATCGTGGACGACAGGGTGCGGGTGGTCATCGCCGAGGACTCGGTGCTGCTGCGTGAGGGCCTGACCCGGTTGCTGACCGACCGGGGGCATGACGTCGTGGCCGGCGTCGGGGACGCGGAAGCCCTGATCAAGACGGTGGCGGACCTGGCGGCCGAGGATGCGCTGCCGGACGTGGTGGTGGCCGATGTGCGGATGCCGCCGACGCACACCGACGAGGGCGTACGGGCCGCCGTGCGGCTGCGGCGCGACCATCCGGGCATCGGCGTGCTCGTGCTGTCGCAGTACGTGGAGGAGCAGTACGCCACCGAACTGCTGGCCGGTTCCACGACCGGGGTGGGCTATCTGCTCAAAGACCGGGTAGCCGAGGTAAGAGAGTTCCTGGACGCGGTGGTACGCGTGGCCCGGGGCGGTACCGCACTGGACCCGGAGGTCGTCGCCCAGCTGCTCGGGCGCAGCCGGAAGCAGGACGTGCTGGCGGGACTGACCCCGCGCGAACGCGAAGTGCTCGGGCTGATGGCCGAGGGGCGTACCAATTCGGCCGTGGCGAAGCAGCTGGTGGTGAGCGACGGTGCCGTCGAGAAGCACGTCAGCAACATCTTCATGAAGCTGGGCCTCTCGCCGAGTGACGGGGATCACCGGCGTGTTCTGGCCGTTCTCACCTACCTCAAATCTTGATCCACTGACACTCTGTCAGGTACGGCAGATGCGGCACTTACGGCATACCGGCCGGGCCGTCTCAAGCGGCGGTCCGACGGTCCAGAATGTGGTCGCTCCCCTGGAAGCCCTCCCTGCGGACGTAGGGTGGGTTCCGTGGGGGAGCCCACGCCTCGAAGGAGGTCCAGTTCAGTGACCAGCCAGGTCAGCAGCCCAGCCGAGCAGGCCGACGGGGCTGGGGGTGCGGTTGTCGGTGGACAGCGCACCCCGGCGAGCCCGGGCGGCAAGGAAGTACGCCGACTCGATCGTGTGATCATCCGATTCGCGGGTGACTCGGGTGACGGCATGCAGCTCACCGGTGACCGGTTCACCTCGGAGACGGCGTCGTTCGGCAACGACCTCTCCACGCTGCCGAACTTCCCCGCCGAGATCCGGGCCCCTGCCGGCACCCTGCCCGGCGTGTCGTCGTTCCAGCTGCACTTCGCGGACCACGACATCCTCACGCCCGGCGACGCCCCGAACGTGCTGGTCGCGATGAACCCGGCCGCCCTGAAGGCCAACATCGCCGACGTCCCGCGCGGCGCCGAGATCATCATCAACACCGACGAATTCACCAAGCGTCCGATGGCGAAGGTCGGGTACGAGACCTCTCCGCTGGAAGACGGATCGCTCTCCGCCTACAACATCCACCCCGTCCCGCTGACGACGCTGACGGTGGAGGCCCTGAAGGACTTCGGGCTGTCGCGGAAGGAGGCGGAGCGCAGCAAGAACATGTTCGCGCTGGGTCTGCTGTCGTGGATGTACCACCGGCCGACGGAGGGCACGGAGAACTTCCTTCGACAGAAGTTCGCGAAGAAGCCGGACATCGCCGAGGCGAACGTGGCCGCGTTCCGGGCGGGCTGGAACTTCGGCGAGACCACCGAGGACTTCGCGGTCTCCTACGAGGTCGCCCCCGCGACCCGCGCCTTCCCGACGGGTACGTACCGCAACATCTCGGGGAACCTGGCGCTGTCGTACGGGCTGATCGCCGCCTCCCAGCAGGCGGATCTGCCGCTCTACCTGGGCTCGTACCCGATCACGCCGGCCTCGGACATCCTGCACGAGCTGTCCAGGCACAAGAACTTCGGCGTGCGCACCTTCCAGGCCGAGGACGAGATCGCCGGGATCGGCGCGGCGCTCGGGGCCGCTTTCGGCGGGGCTCTGGGTGTGACCACCACCTCCGGGCCGGGTGTGGCGCTGAAGTCGGAGACGATCGGGCTGGCGGTGTCGCTGGAGCTGCCGCTGCTGATCGTGGACATCCAGCGCGGCGGCCCGTCCACCGGGCTGCCGACCAAGACCGAGCAGGCCGACCTGCTCCAGGCGATGTACGGGCGGAACGGCGAGGCGCCGGTGCCGATCGTCGCCCCGCGCACCCCGGCGGACTGCTTCGACGCGGCGCTGGACGCGGCGCGGATCGCGCTGACGTACCGGACGCCGGTGTTCCTGCTCTCCGACGGCTACCTCGCCAACGGCTCCGAGCCCTGGCGGATCCCGGAGACCGCGGACCTGCCGGACCTGAAGGTGCAGTTCGCGACCGGGCCCAACCACGAGCTGGCCGACGGCACCGAGGTGTTCTGGCCGTACAAGCGGGACGCGCAGACCCTGGCGCGGCCGTGGGCCGTGCCCGGTACCCCGGGTCTCGAACACCGCATCGGCGGGATCGAGAAGCAAGACGGGACGGGGAACATCTCCTACGACCCGGCCAACCACGACTTCATGGTCCGTACCCGTCAGGCCAAGATCGACGGGATCCGGGTCCCCGACCTGGAGGTCGACGACCCGGACGGCGCCCGCACCCTCGTCCTGGGCTGGGGCTCCACCTACGGCCCCATCACCGCCGCCGTCCGCCGCCTGCGGCTCGCCGGCACCCCCATCGCCCAGGCCCATCTGCGCCACCTCAACCCCTTCCCGAGGAATCTGGGGGAGGTCCTGGAGCGTTACCAGAAGGTAGTGGTGCCGGAGATGAACCTCGGGCAGCTCGCGAGCCTGGTCCGCGCCAAATACCTGGTGGACGCGCAGTCGTACACGCAGGTCAACGGAATGCCGTTCAAGGCCGAGCAGCTCGCGACGGTTCTCAAGGAGGCCATCAATGACTGAGGTGACCGACGCTCCCAAGCTGCTCTCCCTGGTCCCGAAGGCGGAGGCCAGGCAGTCCGCGAAGGACTTCAAGTCGGACCAGGAAGTCCGCTGGTGCCCCGGCTGCGGCGACTACGCCGTCCTCGCCGCCGTCCAGGGCTTCATGCCCGAGCTGGGCCTGGCGAAGGAGAACATCGTCTTCGTCTCCGGCATCGGCTGCTCCTCCCGCTTCCCGTACTACATGAACACCTACGGGATGCACTCCATCCACGGACGCGCCCCCGCCATCGCCACCGGCCTGGCCACCTCCCGCCGCGACCTCTCCGTCTGGGTCGTCACCGGCGACGGCGACGCGCTCTCCATCGGCGGCAACCACCTCATCCACGCCCTGCGCCGCAACGTCAACCTCAAGATCCTCCTGTTCAACAACCGGATCTACGGGCTGACCAAGGGCCAGTACTCACCCACCTCCGAACTCGGCAAGATCACCAAGTCCACGCCGATGGGCTCGCTCGACGCGCCCTTCAACCCGGTGTCGCTGGCGATCGGCGCGGAGGCCTCCTTCGTGGCGCGGACGGTGGACTCCGACCGCAAGCACCTCACCGAGGTGCTCCGCCAAGCCGCCGACCACCAGGGCACCGCCCTCGTGGAGATCTACCAGAACTGCAACATCTTCAACGACGGCGCCTTCGAGGTCCTGAAGGACAACGAGCAGGCCCAGGAGGCCGTGATCCGCCTGGAACACGGGCAGCCGATCCGCTTCGGCGTGGACGGACACAAGGGCGTCGTCCGCGACCAGGCCACCGGCGACCTGCGCGTCGTCGAGGTCACCTCGGACAACGAGTCGCAGGTCCTGGTGCACGACGCACACGCCGCCGGCCCCACCACCGCCTTCGCGCTCTCCCGCCTGGCGGACCCCGACACCCTGCACCAAACCCCGATCGGCGTCTTCCGCAGCGTCGAGCGGCCCGTCTACGACACCCTGATGGCCGACCAGCTCGACACGGCCGTCGACCAGAAGGGCAAGGGCGACCTCGGCGCCCTGCTGACCGGCAACGACACCTGGACCGTCGTCGGCTGACCGGCCCACGCGCCGGCAGCAGGAAGAAGCAGGAAGAAGCAGGAAGCAGGCCCGGGCCTCCCGCACAGGAGGTCCGGGCTTCTTCGTGCCGTCACGGCAATGTCATGAGTATCTCCCCGTAACGGTCGTGACATCCGAGCCGTGCGGCGCTACCTTCGAGAGATTGGCCGAAAAGTCGTACAGGAGGGCCCGTGGAGGCACAGAGCGAGCAGCGCGCGGGTCTGCTCTACGGATTCGGCGCGTACGGACTGTGGGGGCTCGTCCCCCTCTTCTGGCCGCTCCTCAAGCCCTCCGGGGCGGTCGAGATCCTCGCCCACCGCATGGTGTGGTCCCTGGCCGTGGTCGGAGTGGCACTGCTCGCGCTGCGCCGCTGGGGCTGGATGCGGGAGCTGCTGCGCCAGCCCCGCAAGCTCGGCCTGACCGCGCTCGCCGCCTCGATCGTCTCCGTGAACTGGGGCCTGTACATCTGGGCCGTCAACCACGGCGCCGTCGTCGAGGCGAGCCTCGGCTACTTCATCAACCCCCTGGTCAGCATCGCGATGGGGGTGCTGGTGCTCGGTGAGCGGCTGCGCCGCGCGCAGTGGGTGGCGGTCGGCATCAGCTTCGCCGCCGTCCTCGTGCTGGCCGTCGGGTACGGGCGGCCGCCGTGGATCTCACTGGTCCTGGCCTGCTCCTTCGCCACGTACGGGCTGATCAAGAAGAAGCTCAACATGGGCGGCCTGGAGTCCCTGACCGCCGAGACCGCCGTACTGTTCCTGCCCGCGCTCGGCTACCTGGTCTGGCTGAGCGCCCAGGGGCAGTCCACCTTCGCCACGCAGGGGGCGGCGCATTCCGCTCTGCTCGCCGCGACCGGCCTGGTGACCGCGGTCCCGCTGGTGTTCTTCGGGGCCGCCGCCATCCGCGTGCCGCTGTCCACCCTCGGACTGCTCCAGTACATGGCGCCGGTGTTCCAGTTCGGGCTCGGCGTCCTCTACTTCCACGAGGCCATGCCGCCCGAGCGCTGGGTGGGATTCTCCCTGGTCTGGGCCGCGCTCGCCCTCCTGACCTGGGACGCGCTGCGCACGGCGCGGCGCTCGCGGGCGGCGCTCGAAGCGGCTCCCGTCGCCGCCACCGCTCCGGCGCGCGAACCGGCTTAGCCCTCCGCATCACACGCCTCACCCCTGTCACGGTCCCCGGTACGAAACCCACGTACCGGGGACCGTCCGTTTTCCGAACTGCCCTGACCGAATTGTGGTCTTGACGGACAGTCACGCTTTCACTCAACATCAGGCTCGCACTGACGCACTAACGCTCACCCGCTCTATACCGCTCGTTCCGTTTCATCCCCGCGGAATTCCGGAGCCCCCACATGAGCCTGTCCGTCTCCCGGCGCCTGGCCGCCGTGACCGCCGTCGCGGTCGCGGGCCTGTTCGCCGCCACCGCCCCCGCCGCGCTCGCCGCCCCCACCGCGGTGACCGCTGCGCCCACCCCGCCCGACATCCCGCTGGCCAACGTCAAGGCCCACCTGTCGCAGCTCTCGACCATCGCCGCCAACAACGGCGGGAACCGGGCCCACGGCCGGACCGGTTACAAGGCGTCGATCGACTACGTGAAGGGCAAGCTCGACGCGGCCGGTTTCACCACCACGCTGCAGACCTTCACCTACAGCGGCGCGACCGGCTACAACCTGATCGCCGACTGGCCGGGCGGCGACCCGAACTCGGTCCTGATGTCCGGGTCGCACCTGGACTCGGTGACCGGCGGCGCCGGCATCAACGACAACGGCTCCGGCTCGGCCGCCGTGCTGGAGGCCGCGCTCGCCGTGTCCCGTGCGCAGCTCCAGCCCACGAAGCACCTGCGCTTCGGCTGGTGGGGCGCGGAGGAGCTGGGCCTGGTCGGCTCGAAGTACTACGTCAACAACCTGCCGGCCGCCGAGAAGGCGAAGATCTCCGGCTACCTGAACTTCGACATGATCGGCTCGCCGAACCCGGGCTACTTCGTCTACGACGACGACCCCACCATCGAGCAGACCTTCAAGAACTACTACGCGGGCCTCGGCATCCCGACCGAGATCGAGACCGAGGGCGACGGCCGCTCCGACCACGCCCCGTTCAAGAACGCGGGCATACCGGTGGGCGGTCTGTTCTCCGGCGCGGACTACACCAAGACGGCCGCGCAGGCGCAGAAGTGGGGCGGCACGTCGGGCCAGGCCTTCGACCGCTGCTACCACTCCTCGTGCGACTCGCTGTCGAACATCGACGACACCGCCCTGGACCGCAATTCCGACGCCATCGCCTACGCGATCTGGAACCTCGGGGCGGCCACGCCGGTCCCGCCGGGCCCGTCCTTCGAGAACACGGCCGACGTGAACATCCCGGACTCCCCCGGGGCCGCGGTGACCTCGCCGATCACGGTCTCCGGCGTCACGGGCAACGCGCCCGCCACCACCAAGGTCGACGTGAACATCGTCCACACCTACCGCGGTGACCTGGTGGTCGACCTGGTCGCCCCGGACGGCACGGTCTACAACCTGCACAACCGCAGCGGCGGCAGCGCCGACAACCTCGTCCAGACGTACACCGTCAACGCCTCCAGCGAGGTCGCGAACGGGGTCTGGAAGCTCCAGGTCAAGGACCTGGCCGCACAGGACGTCGGCTACATCAACAGCTGGAAGATCACTTTCTAGCCCGTTCCGGCGGACCGGCGGCCCCGGCGCGATCCCCTCGGATCGCGCCGGGGCCCTCGCGCCATTGCCGCTACGCGTCCTCCGCGCGCCCCGGCAGCGAGGCCGACAGGGGCTCCTCGATCCGGGCGCGCAACTCCTGTGCCACGGCGGCGACGTCAGCGCGGCCCAGCTTCGCCGCCTCCACCAGGTCGCCGAGTTCCTCCGGCGACGGCAGTTGCTTCGCCCCGGCGACGCGCAGGTACGAGCGGGTCGCGGCGGCCGCGTAGAACTCGTTCATCGGCGATTCCAGGGCGGGGCACACGGCGAGGGTGTGCAGAAACGCCGCGGCCCGCCACGCGGTGTCCGGGGCGGGCTGTTCGGGCACGAGGACGAGGTCGTTCTGGTGCCGGGCGACCGCGGCGGCGACACCGGAGGGGTCCCACACCGCGGGGTCGGAGGGGAGGTGGTGGGCCAGGGCGGTCCATGCCCACTCCATGGTGATCTTCAATTGCCGAACCGCTCCTGGAAGTAGCCCCAGTGGTCCGCGAACTCCTCGATGCCGGAGAGGAAGTTCTTCCGGTCCTCGTCGAGTTCGCGTTCCGTGACCTCGGTGATCAGTGCGGTGACCGTGGTCCCGAGCGCCGCCGCACGCGCCTTCAGACGCTCGTGGAACTCTTCGTCCAGGCGGATGGTCACGTGTCTCGACATCCCCCCACCGTACAGCGGGGCCGCTGTACGCGGCACCGCCACGGCAGAAGGGTGGGCCGGGACACAGTCCCGGCCCACCCTTCGAACACCCCGGCTACACGGGGTTACTTGTTGGCGTCGGCCGCCTTCACCAGGGCGTCCTTGGTGACCGCGCCGACGTAGACCTTGCCGTCGTCCGTGATCAGGGCGTTGACCAGACGGGTGGACAGGACGCGGCCCTCACCGAACGTGCCGGTGACCTTGTCGCCGAGGGAGTTCAGGAACTGCTTGGCCTCCTTCGGCGCGTTCTTGTCGTTCTCCAGCTCCTTCAGGCCCTTACCCGCGCCGGAGTCGATGCGCGCGACGGTCGCCCAGCCCTCGCCGAGCACCTTCACGTCACCGCCCTTGCCGTTCGCGCCGGGCGCGGCACCGTCCATCAGGCCGCCGAGGCCCGGGAAGGAGTCAAGAGCGCCCTTCCAGTGCTCGTCCGACCCGGCCTTGCCCTTCTCGCCCTTGCCGTGCCCGTCCGCGCCCTCGGTCACCTTGGCGCCCTTCGGCGCGGTGAAGGCGAAGGTGTCGGCGGACGGCTTGGCGAAGTCCACCTTGGTGAAGCCCGCGTCCACGATCGGCTTGCCGCCCTGGCTGGAGAGGAGCTGCACGCGCAGCGGCACGCCGTTCTTCGCGTCGACCGCGATCTGGACCGAGCCGACCGTGGAGCCGCTCTGCTTGGGCTTGAGCACCAGCTGGTAGGCGTCCCGGCCGGCCACCTGCACGGTGTCGCCCACACCGACGTCGGTGGTCGGGCCGGCGGCCTTCAGCACGTCCTGGGCCAGCTGCTGGGGGGAGGCCGGGAGCCCCTCGCCCTTCCTGTGCTCCGCGCCCTTGCCGGCCTCCGGGTTCTTCTCGTGGAAGACCTCGTTGGACTTGGAGTCGTAGCCCCACACGTCGTCGCCGTTGTGGATGAGGCTGTACTCGTCCTTGCCGTCGAGGAACGTCAGCTTCTGGCGGTCCGGGCCGTCGGCCGCGACGCGGAAGGTGTGCGTGCCGTTCGCCAGCTGCGCGACCTTGTCCTCCGGGTTGGCCGAGCCGCCGGCGACGCCGCCGCCACCGAGCAGGCCCGACGCGAGCTTCGGCAGACCCAGGTCGGTGCTGATCCTGGCGGTGCCGGAGAGCTGCTCCACGTCGGAAGCGGCGATCTTCTCGATCAGCTGCTGCGCCGTCACCTTCGGCAGGTCGGGTCCCGCGGCGTTGGCGAGGGCCGGGACCAACGCCACGGTCGCCGCGGCCACACCCGCCACCGCCACCGGTACTGCGTACCGGGCGACCTTGCGAGAAGTGTTCGTGTTCGCTGCCATGTCAGTGCCCTGCCCTCTGTGTCCAAGGCGGCGACCCCCGTGTCGCCGCGCTCACCCGATCTGGTGGGGTTGATGACTCCATCTGACCAAAACGGCGGCGCCGGGGCGTCACCCCCCGGACGCAACTGCGCGTACGACCGTGGGATGACACGGGAAGGGCCCCTCCACCCCGACCCGTAGGGGTCGGTGGGCGGAGGGGCCCGTTCCGGTACTCGTCGGGACTAGCCGGCGCGGTGCACCACCGCGTCGCAGAGTTCCTCCAGGGCCGACTTCGCGAAGTTCTCGGGCAGCGGCGCGAGCATGGCGCGCGCGTCCTGCGCGTACTGGATCGTGTCGCGGCGGGCCTGCTCCAGGGCCGGGTGCGCGCGCAGCCTGGTCAGCACCTCGGCGTGGCGGGCGTCGTCCGTGAGGTCGCCGTCCAGGAGGGACACCAGTTCCAGGTCGTCCGGGTTCCCGCCCTTGGCCGCCATCTCCCGCAGCCGCAGCACGGGCAGGGTGGGGATGCCCTCGCGCAGGTCGGTGCCCGGGGTCTTGCCCGACTCGTGCGCGTCGGAGGCGATGTCGAGGACGTCGTCGGCGAGCTGGAAGGCGGTGCCGAGCCGTTCCCCGTACTGGGTGAGGATGTCGACGACGGACTCGTCGGCGCCGGACATCAGCGCGCCGAAGCGGCCGGAGACGGCGATGAGCGAGCCGGTCTTGCCGGCGATGACGTCGAGGTAGTGCGCGACGGGGTCGCGGCCGTCGCGCGGCCCGGCCGTCTCCAGGATCTGGCCCGTGACCAGCCGCTCGAAGGCCTCCGCCTGGATGCGTACGGCCTCGGGGCCGAGGTCGGCCAGGATGTGCGAGGCGCGGGCGAACAGGAAGTCACCCGTCAGCACGGCCACCGAGTTGCCCCAGCGGGTGTTCGCGCTGGCCACACCGCGGCGCACGTCCGCCTCGTCCATGACGTCGTCGTGGTACAGCGTGGCGAGGTGCGTGAGCTCCACGACGACGGCGGAGGGCACGATCCCCGGCGCGTACGGATCGCCGAACCGGGAGGCGAGCATCACGAGCAGCGGCCGGAAGCGCTTGCCTCCGGCGCGCACGAGGTGCTGCGCGGCTTCGGTGATGAAGGGGACTTCGCTCTTGGTGGCTTCCAGCAGACCCGCCTCGACGGCGGCCAGTCCGGCCTGGACATCGGTCTCAAGAGCCTGGTCCCGCACGCTCAGTCCGAACGGCCCGACGACGGTCACGAGGGGTACTCCTGTCTGCTGACGATCACGCTGACGACCACCTGGATCGTCGTCGTGTCGCTGCCATCACTCAACCCAGCGTATCGGGTCTGTTTTCGATCACGGAGAGGGCCCGTCCGGCGTCATCCGCGCACCGCCCGAACCGCACCGGTATGTTCATGAGAAGCCGAAACAACCGGGGAATCCGTTTTGTCCAGAACTGCGGCCGATGCGGACGAGCCCGCGGATCGATCCCGGGCTTCGGCTTCCCGGCGAGCTGTCGCACTTCGCCGGGGCCCGCTGACGTCCACCGAGGTGGCTGCCGAATGATCATCCGTACCGAGTTCCCGTACGAGACCACCCGCGAGGACGTCCGGATCCCGCTCCCCGACGGTGTCGAGCTGTACGCCCGGGTCTGGCGCCCGGTCACGGACGAGCCGGTTCCGGCGCTGCTGGAGTACCTCCCGTACCGGCTCACCGACTGGACCGCGCCCCGCGACTGGGAGCGCCACCCCTGGTACGCGGGCCACGGCTACGCCTCCGTACGGGTGGACGTGCGCGGCCACGGCTGCAGCGGGGGCCGTCCGGGTGACGAGTACGACGCCCGCGAACTGGCCGACGGGGTCGCAGTGGTGGAGTGGCTGGCGGCGCAGCCCTGGTGCACGGGCTCGGTGGGCATGTTCGGGATCTCCTGGGGCGGCTGCAACTCCCTCCGGATCGCGGCCCTGGCCCCCGCACCGCTGAAGGCGGTCGTCACGGTCTGTTCGAGCGACGACCGCTTCGACAACGACGGGCACTACATGGGCGGCTCGGTCCTCGCCGTCGACATGCACGCGTGGGCGGCCACCATGCTGGCCTTCGCCTCCCGGCCGCCGGACCCGCGGTACGTCGGCGACGGCTGGCGCCAGCAGTGGCTGGACCGGCTGGAATCGGTCGAACCCCTGGTCCACACCTGGCTCTCGCACCAGACCCGCGACGCGTACTGGCGCCACGGCAGCGTCTGCGAGGACTACTCGGCGATCCGCGCGGCGGTCCTCGCGGTGGGCGGCTGGCACGACCCGTACCGGGACACCGTGCTGCGGCTGGTCTCCCACCTGCCGCACTCGCGCGTCCGGGGCCTGATCGGGCCCTGGTCGCACCAGTACCCGGACCGGGGGCTGGCGCCGGGCCCGGCGATCGGCTTCCTCCAGGAGACCCTGCGCTGGTGGGACCACTGGCTGGGGCCCGGTTCCGACCGCGCCTCCGGCACGGGCGACGACGGCGTGATGGGCGAGCCGCTGCTGCGTTCCTGGATCAGCGAGTCGCACCCGCCGGCCACGGTGTACGAGGAGCTGCCGGGCCGCTGGGTCGGCGACCGGAGCTGGCCCCCGGCCTCCGTCGTCCCCGTGCCGTACGGGCTGCAGGGCGCGCCGGTGGTGGTCGCCTCCCCGCAGCACACCGGGCTGGACGCGGGCCGCCTCTTCCCCTTCGGCAACGACGCGGACCTGCCGCCGGACCAGCGGGAGGAGGACGCGAAGTCGGCGTGCTTCGAGTTCCCGGTGGGCAGCGGGCCCGACGCGGAGACGGTGGAGATCCTCGGACGGCCGTCGGTGACGCTGCGGCTGCGCCTGGACGTGCCGTACGGGCAGGTCGTGGCCCGGCTGTGCGACGTAGCGCCCGACGGCGCGTCGACGCTGGTCACCAGGGGCGCGCTGAACCTGTCCGCGCGGCACGGCCGGGACCGGGCGGTGCCGTGGCCCGTCGGCTCGTACGAGGACGTCACCTTCGAGCTGAACGGCATCGGGCACTCCTTCCCGCCGGGGCACCGCATCCGGCTCGCGCTGTCGTCCGCGTACTGGCCGTGGATCTGGCCGCGGGCGGGCTCGGAGGCGGGCTGGATCCTGGACCCGGCGGGCAGCGTCCTGACCCTCCCGGTCCGGACGGCCTCCCCCGCGGACGAGGGGATCGTCTTCGAAGCCCCGGAACAGTCGGAGCCGCTGGGCGTGGCCTACCCGGCCACCCTGGACGAACCGCGGCCGGAGCGGCTGGTCGTACGGGACGTGGCGCGCGGGGTGTGGCGGCTGGAGGTGGACCCGCGGTACGGGGGCACGCGGGTGTACCCGGACGGGCTGGAGTACGGCGAGGACGCGGTGGAGGAGTACGAGATCGCCGACGGGGACCCGCTCTCCGCCCGCACCCGCTCGGAGTGGCGGATCCGGCTGCACCGGCCAGAGCTGGGGTGGGACGTGCGGGTGGAGACGCGGTCGGAGATCGCGTGCGACGCGGGCGGCTTCATGACGTCGAACGAGGTGGTGTGCCGGGAGGGCGACGAGGTGGTCTTCCACCGCACCTGGGAACGCCGGCTGCCGCGCAGCGCGGGCTAGCCGGCCGCGGCACAGCCGCCCTGCCGGGCGCCCTGGGGCTCCGTCCCCGGAGCCCGCGCCTCAAACGCCGGCGGGGCTGGATCTGCCCCGCCGCGTCCGCCAGAGGGGGCTGGACTGCCCGGAGGGCCATTTCAGCCTCGCCGGCGTTTGAGGCGCGGGGGTCCGTCCCCGGAGCCCACCGGCAGACCGGCCGTCAGCCGAAGAGCCGTTCCAGGACCACCGCGATGCCGTCGTCCTCGTTGGACAGCGTCACCTCGTCCG
>NZ_JBVJKF010000012.1:0-123971 GCF_055585365.1 Streptomyces sp. NPDC053432 | reverse complement strand
CTCCGTCCCCGGAGCCCACCGGCAGACCGGCCGTCAGCCGAAGAGCCGTTCCAGGACCACCGCGATGCCGTCGTCCTCGTTGGACAGCGTCACCTCGTCCGCCACCGAGATCAGCTCGCGGTGGGAGTTGGCCATGGCCACCCCCCGGGCCGCCCACGCGAACATCGGGACGTCGTTCGGCATGTCCCCGAAGGCGATCGTCGACTCCCCGCCCACCCCCAGCACCGCCGCCGCCTTCGCCAGGCCGCTCGCCTTGTCGATGCCCGGCGGCTGGAGTTCCACCGTGTGCTCCCCCGCCATCGTGACGTTCACCAGGTGCCCGACCACCGCCCGTGCCACCCGCGTCAGTTCGTCATCGTCCAGCTCGGGGTGCTGGAGCAGCACCTTGTTGATCGGCGAGGCCCACAGGTCGCCGCGCCGCGCCACCCGCACCGTCGGCAGGTGCGGGTGCCACATGCGGTAGCCCGGCCCTATCAGCATCTCGGCGTCCACGCCCTCCTGGTTGACCGCCGCGTACACCTCGCCGATCTCCGCCTCGATCTTGCCGAGGGCCACCTCGGCCAGCTCCCGGTCCATGGAGACGGAGTGCAGCAGGCTCCCGCGCGCCGCGTCGTACACCTGCGCGCCCTGCCCGCACACCGCGAGCCCCGTGTAGCCAAGGTCGTCCAGGACGTGCCGGACCTGTGGGACGGGGCGGCCGGTGACGATGATGTGCTGGGCGCCGGCCGCGCGGGCCATGGCGAGCGCCTCGTACGAACGGGCGGAGACGGTGTCCCCGGCACGCAGCAGAGTCCCGTCCAGGTCAGTGGCGATCAAGGCATAGGGAAGGGCCTGAGGAAGGGCGGAAGTCACCCCGCCAAGGATACGGACCCCCACGGACAAGTACTACGAATATCGCCCGAATCCGGCCTCCCGCCTGCCCCACTAGCCACGTAACGTGTCAACCAGCCTCCGGGACACCCTCGGACCGCGTTGAAAGCGAGGCAGCACCCCATGCCCCAGCAGAGCCCCCTCGATCTCCCCGAGGGCGACCCGTTCGGGCCGCACAACCTTCCCTACGGCGTCTTCTCGACGGCCGGGGAGGACCGCCGCCGGATCGGCGTGCGGATCGGCGGGTACGTGCTCGACGCGGGAGCGGCCGCCACCGCGCTCGGTTCTCCGTACGCCGCGCTGCTCGGGCAGCCCTCCCTCAACCCGCTGCTGGCCGCCGGCCGCACCGCATGGCGCGACGTGCGCCGCGCGCTGACCGCCTGGGTCACCGACCCCGGCCACCGGCCCACCGTCGAGCCGCACCTGCTGCCGCTCGACGAGGTCACGCTGCACCTGCCGTACGAGGTCGCCGACTACGTCGACTTCTACGCGAGCGAGCACCACGCCACCAACGTGGGCCGGATCTTCCGCCCGGACGGGGACGCGCTGACCCCCAACTGGAAGCACCTGCCCATCGGTTACCACGGCCGCTCGGGAACGATCGTGGTGTCGGGGACGGACGTCGTACGCCCCTCCGGGCAGCGCAAGGCGCCCACCGACCCGGCGCCCGTCTTCGGCCCGTCGGTCAAGCTCGACATCGAGGCCGAGGTCGGCTTCGTCGTCGGCACCCCCTCCGAGCTGGGCTCGCCGGTGGCGCTGGGCGACTTCGAGGACCACGTCTTCGGGCTGTTCCTGCTCAACGACTGGTCGGCGCGCGACATCCAGGCCTGGGAGTACGTGCCCCTCGGCCCCTTCCTCGGCAAGTCCTTCGCGACCTCCGTCTCCGCGTGGGTGACCCCGCTGGAGGCCCTGGACCCGGCGCGCGTGGCCCCGCCCGCCCGGGACTTCCCGCTGCTGCCCTACCTCGACGACGCGGACGCCGAGCGCCCCGGCGGCTTCGACCTGCGCATCACCGTCTCCATCAACGGGCAGGAGGTGGCGCAGCCGCCGTTCGCCTCCATGTACTGGACGGCCGCGCAGCAGCTCGCGCACATGACCGTCAACGGCGCCTCCCTGCGCACGGGCGACGTGTACGGCTCCGGCACCGTCAGCGGCCCCGAGGTGAACCAGCGCGGTTCGCTGCTGGAGCTGACGTGGAACGGACGTGACGCCATCGAGCTGACCGACGGCAAGCGCACCTTCCTGGAGGACGGTGACACCGTCACCCTGACCGCCTGGGCGCCGGGCACGGACGGCACGCGCATCGGCCTCGGCGAGGTCACCGGGCGCATCGTGGCGGCCCGCTAGACACACCCAGTACGCCAGGCGGGCGCGGTCCGCGTGCGCGGGGCGGGACGGGACCGGATGGTGGACGGACGGGACGGGCCGGGCGGCCCGTTCCGTCCGTCCCCACCGCGAGGAGCAGCCATGCCCGCACTGCGTTTGAAGACCGTCCTCACCTGCGCCGCCGCGGCGTCCCTCGCGCTGGCCGTGGTCCCCTCGGCCCACGCGGTCGACGGGCCCGCGCCCGACCCGCGCAACCGGCAGGCCATGCGGGACATGGCCACGGCGATCCGGGTGACGGCCAAGTACGTGGACGAGCGGCAGGCGCTCGCCGACGGGTACGTGCCGCACGGCATGCCGTGCATGACCAACCCGTTCGGGGTCGGCGCCATGGGCTACCACTACGTGAAGGAGGCCTACTGGGGTTCGAAGGACCCGAGCAGGCCGACGGCGCTCCTCTACAGCACGGAGAAGGACCGCAACGGCCGCCGCAAGCTGCAGGCCGTGGAGTGGATGTCGAGCGACCGGGACCAGGACCTGACGACCGCCGACGACCGCCCGAGCATGTTCGGGCTGCCCTTCGACGGGCCCATGCCCGGCCACTGGGCGGGCATGCCGAAGCACTTCGACCTGCACCTGTGGGCGTACGAGAACAACCCGGCCGGCCGCTTCCACAACTGGAACCCCGCCCTCACGTGCTCGGGGCATATGACTCACTCGTAAGGGCGGCTTCCGCGGGAAGCCCGGCGATACGCTGGGTGCACGCGCGAGACTCCGGCTCATGGGAGCACTGATGAACCCGGAACACAGCTGGCCGATCCCTCCGCCCGGCGGCTGGACTGCCGACGACCTGGACACGCTTCCGAATCTGCCTCCCCACACGGAGCTGATCGACGGGAGCCTGATCTTCGTGAGTCCGCAGACCCTCTTCCATTCACGAGCGGTCGACTTCTTCAACTGGCAGCTGCAGGCGCTGGTCCCGGAAGGCCTCGAGGTCCTCCGGGAGTTCACCATCGACATCGACCGGCGCAATCGTCCCGAGCCCGACGTCATCGTGTTCCGTGACGACGCCGTCCACGGCCTCGAACAGACCCGCCTGCCCGCCGAGACCGTTCTGCTGGCCGTCGAGGTCGTATCTCCGGAGTCGATCGACCGGGATCGGGAGACCAAGCCGGTCAAGTACGCGCGGGCGGGCATTCCCCACTACTGGCGGGTCGAGAACAAGGACGGTCGAGCAGTCGTCTACGTCTTCGAGCGCGAGCCGGTCAGCGGTGGCTACGTCGCATCGGGGATCTTCCACGACCGTCTGAAGGTTTCCGTCCCCTTCCCCGTCGACCTGGACCTCACCGCCATCAGGCCTCAGCGCAGGCTCCCCGGGTAACCCGAAGGGCCCGGCTCCCCGAAGGGGGCCGGGCCCTCGGCCGTGCGGCGGGCGGTCAGCGGACGAACGTGCTCGCCTGCCCCGCCAGCTCCAGGAAGTACTGCGGCGCCAGGCCCAGCACCAGGGTGACGGCGACGCCCACCGCGATGGTGGTCATCGTCAGCGGCGAGGGGACGGCCACGGTCGGGCCGTCGGCCTTCGGCTCGCTGAAGAACATCAGGACGATCACCCGGATGTAGAAGAACGCGGCGATCGCGGACGAGATGACACCGACCACGACCAGCGCTCCCGCGCCGCCCTCCGCCGCCGCCGAGAAGACGGCGAACTTGCCGGAGAAGCCCGAGGTCAGCGGGATGCCGGCGAAGGCCAGCAGGAACACCGCGAAGACCGCCGCCGTCAGCGGCGAACGACGGCCGAGGCCCGCCCACTTGGACAGGTGCGTCGCCTCGCCGCCCGCGTCGCGCACCAGCGTGACCACGGCGAAGGCGCCGATCGTCACGAAGGAGTAGGCACCCAGGTAGAAGAGGACGGACTTGACGCCGTCCTGCGAGGTCGCGATCACACCGGCCAGGATGAAGCCCGCGTGGGCGATCGAGGAGTAGGCGAGGAGACGCTTGACGTCGGTCTGGGTCACGGCGATCACCGCACCCGCCAGCATCGTGACGATGGCCACCGCCCACATCACCGGCCGCCAGTCCCAGCGCAGACCGGGGAGGACCACGTAGAGCAGGCGCAGCAGCGCGCCGAAGGCGGCCACCTTCGTCGCCGCGGCCATGAAGCCGGTGACCGGGGTCGGGGCGCCCTGGTAGACGTCCGGGGTCCACATGTGGAAGGGGACCGCACCGACCTTGAAGAGCAGGCCCATCAACAGCAGCGCCCCGCCGGTCAGCAGCAGGGCGTCGTTGCCCATGGTCGTGGCGAGCGCCGGGTCGACGCGGGAGACCGTGCCGTCGACCACGTCGGCGATCGCGGCGTACGAGACCGAGCCCGCGTAGCCGTAGACCAGCGCGATGCCGAAGAGGAAGAAGGCGGAGGAGAAGGCGCCGAGCAGGAAGTACTTCACCGCCGCCTCCTGCGACATCAGCCGCTGGCGGCGGGCGACGGCGCAGAGCAGGTACAGCGGGAGGGAGAAGACCTCCAGCGCGATGAAGAGCGTCAGCAGGTCATCGGCCGCCGGGAAGATCAGCATCCCGGAGATCGCGAACAGGGCGAGCGGGAACACCTCGGTGGTGGTGAAGCCCGCCTTGACCGCGGCCTTCTCGCTGTCGCTGCCCGGTACGGACGCCGCCTGCGCGGCGAAGGAGTCCACCCGGTTGCCGTGCGCGGCCGGGTCCAGGCGCCGCTCGGCGAAGGTGAAGACCGCGACGACCGAGGCCAGCAGGATGGTGCCCTGCAGGAACAGTGCCGGGCCGTCCACGGCGATCGCGCCCATCGCGGCGATGTGCGCCTTGGTGGAGCCGTACCCGCCGGCCGCCAGGCCGACGACCGCCGCGAAGGCCGAGGCCAGCGCGGCGACGGCGATGAACACCTGGACGTAGTAGCGGGACTTGCGCGGTACGAACGCCTCGACGAGGACTCCGAGGACCGCCGCGCCGACCACGATCAGGGTGGGTGAGAGCTGGGCGTACTCGATCTTCGGTGCCGGGATCTTGTCGACCGGCGCCGCGGCCGCCAGTGTCCACAGGCTGTGGGCAGCAGTCATCGTGCTCACTTCGCCGCCTCCACTTCAGGAGCAGGGTCCGTCTGCTTCACGTCGGACATGGTGTACTGCACCGCCGGGTTGACGATGTCGGTGAGCACCTTCGGGTAGACGCCCAGGCCGATCAGCAGCACGATCAGCGGGGCCACCACGAGCACCTCCCGCAGGCGCAGGTCCGGCATGGTGCGGACCTCCTCCTTCACGGGGCCGGTCATCGTGCGCTGGTAGAGCACCAGGGTGTAGAGCGCGGCCAGCACGATGCCGACGGTGGCGATGATGCCGATGACCGGGTACCGGGCGAACGTGCCGACCAGGACCAGGAATTCACTGACGAAGGGCGCGAGGCCCGGCAGCGACAGGGTGGCGAGACCGCCGATCAGGAAGGTGCCGGCGAGGACCGGGGCCACCTTCTGGACGCCGCCGTAGTCGGCGATGAGCCGCGAGCCGCGCCGGGAGATCAGGAAGCCGGCCACCAGCATCAGCGCGGCCGTCGAGATCCCGTGGTTGACCATGTAGAGCGTCGCACCGGACTGGCCCTGGGAGGTCATCGCGAAGATGCCCAGGATGATGAAGCCGAAGTGCGAGATCGAGGCGTAGGCGACCAGCCGCTTGATGTCCCGCTGCCCGACCGCGACCAGCGCGCCGTAGACGATGCTGATCAGGGCCAGTACGAGGATCACGGGCGTGGCCCACTTGCTGGCGTCGGGGAAGAGCCCGAGGCAGAAGCGGAGCATCGCGAAGGTGCCGACCTTGTCGACGACCGCGGTGATCAGCACGGCGACCGGCGCGGTGGACTCGCCCATCGCGTTCGGCAGCCAGGTGTGCAGCGGCCACAGCGGCGCCTTCACCGCGAAGGCGAAGAAGAAGCCGAGGAACAGCAGCCGCTCGGTGTTGGTGGCCATGTCGAGCGTGCCCGCGGCACGCGCGGCGGTGATCTCCTGGAGGGAGAAGTTCCCGGCGACCACGTACAGCCCGATGACCGCGGCCAGCATGATCAGGCCGCCGACCAGGTTGTAGAGGAGGAACTTGACCGCCGCGTACGAGCGCTGCGCGGCCGCGTTCTCGTCGGTACCCGCGTGTGCCCGGTCCCCGAAGCCGCCGATGAGGAAGTACATCGGGATGAGCATGGCTTCGAAGAAGATGTAGAAGAGGAAGACGTCGGTGGCCTCGAAGGAGATGATCACCATCGCCTCGACCAGCAGGATCAGGGCGAAGAAGCCCTGGGTCGGCCGCCACCGGGAAGAGTTGGTCTCCAGCGGGTCGGCGTCGTGCCAGCCGGCCGCGATCACGAAGGGGATCAGCAGCGCGGTGAGCGCGATCAGCGCCACCCCGATGCCGTCCACGCCCAGTTCGTAGCTGACCCCGAAGTCGGGGATCCAGGCGTGGGACTCGGTGAGCTGGTAGCGGTCGCCACCGGGCTCGAAGCGGACCGCGACGAGCACGGCCAGGGCCAGGGTCGCCAGCGAGAAGAGCAGCGCGAGCCACTTGGCGGCGGTCCTGCGGGCGGCCGGGACGGCCGCCGTCAGGACCGCGCCGGCCGCGGGCACCGCGGCCGTCACCGTCAGCAGGGGAAAGGACATCTCACACCGCCCTCATCAGCAGGGTCGCGGCGATGAGGATCGCCGTGCCCCCGAACATCGAGACCGCGTAGCTGCGGACGTAGCCGTTCTGGAGCTTGCGCAGCCGGCCCGACAGTCCGCCGACCGAGGCGGCCGTCCCGTTGACCACCCCGTCGACGAGGCTGTGGTCGACGTAGACGAGCGAGCGGGTCAGGTGCTCCCCGCCGCGCACGAGCACGACGTGGTTGAAGTCGTCCTGGTAGAGGTCCTTGCGGGCTGCCCGGGTGAGGAGCGAGCCGCGCGGTGCGACGACCGGGACGGGCCGCTTGCCGTACATCGCCCAGGCGATGCCGACGCCGACGAGGAGCATCACCATGGTGGCCGCGGTCACCGTCATGGCGCTGACCGGGGAGTCGCCGTGCGAGTAACCGGTGACGGGCTCCAGCCACTTCAGGAAGCGCTCACCGATCTCGAAGAAGGCTCCGGCGAAGACCGACCCGAACGCCAGGATGATCATCGGGATGGTCATGGACTTCGGGGACTCGTGCGGGTGCGGCAGCTCGCCGGGGTGGGCTTCGACGCCGGGCTCCACGCCGGGCGTCTTGTCCGGGTCCGGGGCCGGCTGCCAGCGCTTCTCGCCGAAGAAGGTGAGGAGCATGACGCGGGTCATGTAGAAGGCGGTGATGCCGGCGCCCAGCAGGGCGACCCCGCCCAGGATCCAGCCCTGCGTGCCGCCCTTGGCGAAGGCCGCCTCGATGATCATGTCCTTGGAGAAGAAGCCGGACAGGCCGGGGAAGCCGATGATCGCGAGGTAGCCGAGGCCGAAGGTGACGAAGGTGATCGGCATGTACTTCCGCAGGCCCCCGTACTTGCGCATGTCGACCTCGTCGTTCATCCCGTGCATCACGGAACCGGCGCCGAGGAAGAGGCCCGCCTTGAAGAAGCCGTGCGTGACCAGGTGCATGATCGCGAAGACGTACCCGATGGGGCCGAGGCCCGCCGCGAGGACCATGTAGCCGATCTGCGACATCGTCGAACCGGCCAGGGCCTTCTTGATGTCGTCCTTCGCGCAACCGACGATCGCACCGAAGAGGAGCGTGACCGCGCCCACGATCGTGACCACGAGCTGGGCGTCCGGCGCCCCGTTGAAGACCGCGCCCGACCGGACGATCAGGTAGACACCGGCGGTCACCATCGTCGCCGCGTGGATGAGGGCCGAGACCGGGGTCGGGCCCTCCATCGCGTCGCCGAGCCAGGACTGCAGCGGGACCTGGGCCGACTTGCCGCAGGCGGCCAGCAGCAGCATCAGGCCGATGGCCGTCAGCCTGCCCTCGGAGGTCTCGCCGACCGCGCCGAACACCGGCCCGAAGGCGAAGGTCCCGAACGTGGTGAACATCAGCATGATCGCGATCGACAGGCCCATGTCGCCGACCCGGTTGACCAGGAAGGCCTTCTTCGCGGCGGTGGCCGCGCTGGGCTTGTGCTGCCAGAAGCCGATCAGGAGGTACGAGGCGAGGCCCACGCCCTCCCAGCCGAAGTACAGCAGCAGGTAGTTGTCGGCGATGACGAGGAGCAGCATCGCCGCGACGAAGAGGTTGAGGTAGCCGAAGAAGCGGCGGCGGCGCTCGTCGTGCTCCATGTACCCGATCGAGTACACGTGGATGAGCGTGCCCACCCCGGAGATCAGCAGGACGAACGTCATCGACAGCTGGTCGAGCTGGAAGGCGATGTCCGCCTGGAAGCCCTCCACCGGGATCCAGGTCCACAGCTTCTGGGTGAGGGTCCGGTCATCGGCCGCGCGCCCCAGCATGTCCGCGAACAGGGCGGCGCCGATCCCGAAGGAGACGGCCGCGAGGAAGGTGCCGATCCAGTGGCCGGACCTGTCGAGGCGCCGGCCGCCGCACAGCAGCACCGCCGCTCCGAGCAGGGGCACTGCCACCAGCAGCGCAATCAGATTCTCCACTGTGAACGCCCCTTACAGCTTCATCAGGCTGGCGTCGTCGACCGAGGCCGAGTGGCGGCTACGGAACAGCGACACGATGATCGCGAGGCCCACGACGACCTCCGCGGCGGCGACGACCATCGTGAAGAACGCGATGATCTGGCCGTCGAGGTTGCCGTGCATCCGGGAGAACGCGACGAAGGCGAGGTTGCAGGCGTTGAGCATCAGCTCGACGCACATGAACAGCACGATCGCGTTCTTGCGGATCAGCACACCGGTCGCACCGATGGTGAACAGCAGGGCCGCCAGGTACAGGTAGTTGACCGGGTTCACTTCGAGGCCTCCTCACGCGATTCGCGGCCGAGGCGCTCGGCGGAGCTCTGCTCCAGCGCCCTGAGGTCGTCCAGCGCCTGGCCGGAGACGTCGCGGATCTGGCCGCGGGCACGCAGCGTCTTGCTGACCGTCAGCTCGGACGGGGTGCCGTCCGGCAGCAGACCGGCGACGTCCACCGCGTTGTGCCGGGCGTAGACGCCGGGCGCGGGCAGCGGCGGGAGCTGCACTCCCTCGCGTACGCGCTTCTCCGCGAGCTCGCGCTGGGTGGCGGCCCGCTCCGTGCGCTCGCGGTGGGTGAGCACCATCGCGCCGACGGCCGCCGTGATCAGCAGGGCGCCGGTGATCTCGAAGGCGAAGACGTACTTGGTGAAGATCAGCTGGGCCAGGCCCTCGACGTGCCCGCCGGAGTTGACCCGGCCGAGCCCGTTGAAGTGGGTGAGCCCGGCGTTGCCGATGCCGGCGAACAGCAGGATGCCGAAGCCGAGCCCGCACAGGAGGGCCAGCCAGCGCTGGCCCTTGATGGTCTCCTTCAGGGAGTCGGCGGCGGTGACGCCGACGAGCATGACCACGAAGAGGAAGAGCATCATGATCGCGCCGGTGTAGACGATGACCTGGACGACGCCCAGGAAGTACGCCCCGTTGGCGAGGTAGAAGACCGCCAGGATGATCATCGTCCCGGCGAGGCTCAGTGCGCTGTGCACGGCCTTCTTCATCAGGATCGTGGACAGCGCGCCGATGACGGCGACCGTGCCGAGGACCCAGAACTGGACCGCCTCGCCCGTGGAGGTCATGGTGGCGGCTGACAGGGCGCTCATGCCCCCACCTCCTCGGCGTGCCCGTTGCTCTCCGCGTCTTCCGCGGCCTCGCCCTTCGAGACGGCCACCTGCCGGACGGTGCCGGGGGCGGCCCCCGTCACCAGTCCGCGGTAGTAGTCCTGCTCGTCGGTGCCGGGGAAGATCGAGTGCGGCGCCTCGACCATGCCCTCGGTCAGGCCCGCCAGCAGCTGCTCCTTGGTGTAGATGAGCGACTCGCGGCTGGCGTCGGCCAGTTCGAACTCGTTCGTCATCGTCAGCGCCCGCGTCGGGCACGCCTCGACGCACAGCCCGCACAGGATGCAGCGGGCGTAGTTGATCTGGTAGACGCGGCCGTAGCGCTCACCCGGGGAGTAGCGCTCCTCCTCCGTGTTGTCCGCGCCCTCCACGTAGATCGCGTCGGCGGGACAGGCCCAGGCGCACAGTTCGCACCCGATGCACTTCTCCAGACCGTCGGGGTGCCGGTTCAGCTGGTGCCGTCCGTGGAAACGCGGCGCGGTCGTCTTCTGCTGCTCCGGGTACTGCTCGGTGAGGCGCTTCTTGAACATGGCCTTGAAGGTCACGCCGAAGCCCGCCACCGGGTTCTGCCACTTCTCGCTCTGGTCAGCGTCAGACATTCTCAGCACCCTCCTCTCGGTCACTCTCAGTATTCGTCCCGCCACTGACAATCAGCTCCCGCTCGCTGCGGGGCCGCCTGCGCGGTACGGGTGCCAGGTGCTGGCCGGGCTTGGGCGGTACGGGGAATCCACCCGCGAGCGGGTCGAAGGGCGCGGTGTCGGCCGTGGCCGCCGCGGCCTTCTCGCGCTTCTCGCGCTTCTCGCGGAACAGGTCCGCGACGAAGGAGAGCAGCAGGATCGCGACGACCGCGCCGCCGACGTAGAGGACGATCTGGCTGAAGTTGTAACTCTCGTTGCGCAGCGCCCGGACGGTGGCGACCAGCATCAGCCAGACCACGGAGACCGGGATGAGCACCTTCCAGCCGAGCTTCATCAGCTGGTCGTAGCGCACGCGCGGCAGCGTGCCGCGCAGCCAGATGAAGAAGAAGAGCAGCAGCTGCACCTTGAGGACGAACCAGAGCATCGGCCACCAGCCGTGGTTCGCGCCCTCCCAGTACGTGGAGATCGGCGCCGGGGCCCGCCAGCCGCCCAGGAACAGGGTGACCGAGACCGCGGAGACGGTGACCATGTTGACGTACTCGGCCAGCATGAACAGCGCGAACTTGATGGACGAGTACTCGGTGTTGAAGCCGCCGACCAGGTCGCCCTCGGACTCCGGCATGTCGAAGGGGGCGCGGTTCGTCTCGCCGACCATCGTGACGACGTAGATGATGAAGGAGACCGGCAGCAGCACGATGTACCAGCGGTCGGCCTGGGCCTCCACGATCGCCGAGGTCGACATCGACCCGGAGTAGAGGAAGACCGAGGCGAAGGCCGCGCCCATCGCGATCTCGTAGCTGATCATCTGCGCGCAGGAGCGCAGTCCGCCGAGCAGCGGGTACGTCGAGCCGGAGGACCAGCCGGCCAGCACGATGCCGTAGATGCCGACCGAGGCCACCGCGAGGACGTACAGCATCGCGATGGGCAGGTCGGTCAGCTGCATCGTGGTGCGCTGGCCGAAGATGGAGACCTCGTTGCCGGCGGGCCCGAAGGGGATCACCGCGATCGCCATGAAGGCCGGGATCGCCGCGATGATCGGCGCCAGGACGTAGACGACCTTGTCGGCCCGCTTGACGATGACGTCTTCCTTGAGCATCAGCTTCACGCCGTCGGCGAGCGACTGGAGCATGCCCCAGGGGCCGTGCCGGTTCGGTCCGATGCGCAGCTGCATCCAAGCGACGACCTTGCGCTCCCACACGATGGAGAACAGCACGGTCACCATCAGGAAGGCGAAGCAGAAGACCGCCTTCAGCAGGACCAGCCACCACACGTCGTGGCCGAACAGGCTGAGGTCCTCGGCGGCCAGCTCTACCGCGTTCACGCGTCCACCTCCGCGGGGGTGCCATCTGCGCCGGCCGGGGTCGCCGGGCCGATGCGTACGAGGGCGCCGGGGGCGGCGCCCGTGTCGGCGAGGACGCCGGAGCCGGTGGAGTTCAGCGGGAGCCAGACCACCCGGTCGGGCATCTCGGTGACCCTCAGCGGCAGTTCCACGGAGCCGGCGGGGCCGGTGACCGCGAGGACGTCGCCGTTCTTGACGCCCGTCTCGGCGGCCGTGGCCGCCGACAGCCGGGCACTCGCCTCGTGCCGGGTGCCGGCCAGGGCGTCGTCGCCCTCCTGGAGCCTGCCCTGGTCGAGCAGCAGCCGGTGGCCCGCGAGGACCGCCTCGCCGACGCCCGGGCGGGGCATCGGCAGCGGGGCGGTGGACTGCTCGGTGGCCAGCGGCCCCTCCCACGGCCCGAGCCGCTCCAGCTCCCGGCGTACGGCGTGCACGTCGGGCAGCGCGAGCGGCCGGTCGGCGGCGTCGGCCAGCATGTGCAGGACGCGGGAGTCGGCCGGGGCGAGCCGGCGCGTCATCTGGTCGGGCTTGAGGGCGGCCTCGAACGGCCGGACCCTGCCCTCCCAGTTGATGAACGTGCCGTCCTTCTCGGCGACCGCGGCCACCGGGAACACCACGTCCGCGTGGTCGGTGACCTCGCTCGGCCGCAGCTCCAGGGAGACCACGAAGGCCTCCACGAGCGCGGTGCGGGCGCGGGCCGGGTCGGGCAGGTCCGTCACCTCGACGCCCGCGACCAGCAGGGCGGACAGCTCGCGGGTGGCCGCCGCCTCGACGATCTGGCCGGTGTCGCGGCCGTAGCGGTGCGGCAGCTCGTCGAGCCGCCAGGCCGCGGCGACCTCGTCGCGGGCCCGCGGGTCGGTGGCCGGACGGCCGCCCGGCAGCAGGGACGGCAGCGCGCCCGCCTCGACGGCGGCCCGCTCCCCGGCCCGGCGCGGGATCCACACCAGCTTGGCGCCGGTCGCGGCGGCGGCCCGCACGGCGGCGCTCAGCGCGCCGGGCACGCCGGCCAGGCGCTCCCCGACCACGATGACCGCGCCGGGCTTGCGCAGCCCCTCCGCGGCCGCGGCGCCGCCGGCCACCAGGCCGGTGCCGGAGGCGAGGGCGTCCAGCCACTCGGGCTCGGTGCCGGGGGCGGCGGCCAGCAGGGTGCCGCCCGCCTTCTGCAGGCCCCGGGTGGTGAAGGGGGCGAGGGCGAAGGTCCGCTGCTTGCGCTTGCGGTGCGCCTTGCGCAGCCGCAGGAAGACCCCGGGTGCCTCCTCCTCCGCCTCGATGCCGACGAGCAGCACGGCGGGGGCCGCTTCCAGCGAGGTGTACGTGACGCCGTCGCCGTCGAGGTCCGTGCCGGTGCCGGCCACGGTGGCGGCCAGGAACTCGGCCTCCTCCGCGCTGTGCACCCGGGCCCGGAAGTCGATGTCGTTGGTGTCGAGCACGACGCGCGCGAACTTGGCGTACGCGTACGCGTCCTCGACCGTGAGCCGGCCGCCGGTCAGGACACCGGCGCGGCCGCGCGCGGCCGCGAGCCCGTTGGCCGCGGCCTCCAGGGCCTCGGGCCAGCTCGCCGGGGCGAGCACCCCGTCGGTGCCGCGCACCAGCGGGGTGGTGAGCCGGTCCGGGCGCTGCGCGTAGCGGAACCCGAAGCGGCCCTTGTCGCACACCCATTCCTCGTTGACCTCGGGGTCCTCGGCGGCGAGGCGTCGCAGCACCTTCCCGCGCCGGTGGTCGGTGCGGGTCGCGCAGCCGCCCGCGCAGTGCTCGCACACGCTCGGGGAGGAGACGAGGTCGAAGGGGCGGGAGCGGAACCGGTAGGCGGCCGAGGTCAGGGCGCCGACGGGGCAGATCTGGATGGTGTTGCCGGAGAAGTACGACTCGAAGGGGTCGCCCTCGCCGGTGCCGACCTGCTGGAGTGCGCCGCGCTCGACCAGTTCGATCATCGGGTCGCCGGCGATCTCGTTGGAGAAGCGGGTGCAGCGCGCGCACAGCACGCACCGCTCGCGGTCCAGCAGCACCTGAGTGGAGATCGGGACCGGCTTCTCGTAGGTGCGCTTCCTGCCCTCGAAACGCGATTCGGCGTTGCCGTGGGACATCGCCTGGTTCTGCAGGGGGCACTCGCCGCCCTTGTCGCAGACCGGGCAGTCCAGCGGGTGGTTGATGAGCAGCAGCTCCATCACCCCGCGCTGGGCCTTGTCGGCGACCTCGGAGGTCAGCTGCGTCTTGACGACCATGCCGTCGGTGCAGGTGATGGTGCAGGAGGCCATCGGCTTGCGCTGGCCCTCGACCTCGACGATGCACTGGCGGCAGGCGCCGGCCGGGGAGAGGAGGGGGTGGTCGCAGAACCGGGGGATCTCGACGCCGATCTGCTCGGCGGCCCGGATGACGAGGGTGCCCTTGGGCACCGACAGCTCGATGCCGTCGATGGTGAGCGACACCAGGTCCTCGGGCGGCACCGCCGCCTCTCCGCCACCTGCCGGTGCGTTAGTGGTGACGGTCATGCGTTCACCTCCGTGTCGGCCCAGAGGGTCGACTTCCTGGGGTCGAAGGGGCAGCCCTTGCCCGTGATGTGCTGCTCGTACTCCTCGCGGAAGTACTTCAGCGAGGAGAAGATCGGGCTGGCGGCGCCGTCGCCCAGCGCGCAGAAGGACTTGCCGTTGATGTTGTCGGCGATGTCGTTCAGCTTGTCGAGGTCGGCCATGACGCCCTTGCCCGCCTCGATGTCGCGGAGCAGCTGGACCAGCCAGTAGGTGCCTTCGCGGCAGGGGGTGCACTTGCCGCAGGACTCGTGGGCGTAGAACTCGGTCCACCGGGTGACGGCCCGCACCACGCAGGTCGTCTCGTCGAAGCACTGGAGCGCCTTGGTGCCGAGCATCGACCCGGCCGCGCCCACGCCCTCGTAGTCGAGCGGGACGTCGAGGTGCTCGTCCGTGAACATCGGGGTGGAGGAGCCGCCCGGGGTCCAGAACTTCAGCCGGTGCCCGGGCCGCATCCCGCCGCTCATGTCGAGGAGCTGGCGCAGGGTGATGCCGAGCGGGGCCTCGTACTGGCCGGGGCCGGCGACGTGCCCGGAGAGCGAGTACAGCGTGAAGCCGGGGGACTTCTCGGTCCCCATCGACTTGAACCAGTCCTTGCCCCTGTTCAGGATCGCGGGAACGGACGCGATGGATTCCACGTTGTTCACCACGGTGGGGCAGGCGTAGAGCCCCTCGACGGCAGGGAAGGGGGGACGCAGCCGGGGCTGACCGCGCCGGCCTTCGAGGGAGTCGAGCAGCGCCGTCTCCTCGCCGCAGATGTACGCGCCCGCGCCCGCGTGCACCGTGATGTCGAGGTTCAGGCCGCTGCCCAGGATGTCCTTGCCGAGGTAGCCGGCCTCGTACGCCTCGCGCACCGCCTCGTGCAGGCGCCGCAGCACCGGCACGACCTCGCCGCGCAGGTAGATGAAGGCGTGCTCCGAACGGATCGCGTAGCAGGCGATGATCATTCCCTCGATGAGGGAGTGCGGGTTGGCGAAGAGGAGGGGGATGTCCTTGCAGGTTCCCGGCTCCGACTCGTCCGCGTTCACCACGAGGTAGTGCGGCTTGCCGTCGCCCTGCGGGATGAACTGCCACTTCATCCCGGTGGGGAAGCCGGCGCCTCCGCGGCCGCGCAGACCGGAGTCCTTCACGTAGGCGATGAGGTCGTCCGGGGTCATCGCGAGGGCCTTGCGCAGGCCTTCGTAGCCCTCGTGGCGCCGGTAGGTCTCCAGCGTCCACGACTCGGGCTCGTCCCAGAACGCCGAGAGGACGGGCGCGAGGAGCTTCTCCGGGCTCGTACCGTTCTTGCTCAGCTCAGTCGACACGGACATCACTCCCCTCCCTCGGTGCCGGTCTCGCCGCGGGACTCGCCTCGCGGGTGGACGATCGGGGTGCGCGGGGACTCGCCGCGGGCGATGCGCAGGCCGATCAGGGAGGCGGGGCCGGCGCCGCCGGTCGCCTCGACCGCGCCCTCGCGCTCGTCCGGGAAGCCCGCCAGGATCCGGGCGGTCTCCTTGTACGTGCACAGGGGCGCGCCCCGGGTCGGCTGCACGGGGCGGCCGGCCAGCAGGTCGTCCACCATGGCCTTGGCGGACTCGGGGGTCTGGTTGTCGAAGAACTCCCAGTTGACCATCACCACGGGGGCGAAGTCGCAGGCCGCGTTGCACTCGATGTGTTCGAGGGTGACCTTGCCGTCGGGGGTGGTCTCGTTGTTGCCGACCCCGAGGTGCTCCTTGAGCCCCTCGAAGATCGCGTCGCCGCCCATGACCGCGCACAGGGTGTTGGTGCAGACGCCGACCTGGTAGTCCCCGGAGGGCCTGCGCCGGTACATCGTGTAGAAGGTCGCCACCGCCGTGACCTCGGCGGTCGTCAGGCCCAGCACGTCCGCGCAGAAGCGGATGCCGGTGCGCGAGACGTGGCCCTCCTCCGACTGGCACAGGTGCAGCAGCGGGAGCAGCGCGGAGCGGCTGTCGGGGTAGCGGGCGATGACCTGCTTCGCGTCCGCTTCGAGCCGCTCGCGCACGTCGGCCGGGAAGTCGGGGGCGGGAAGCTGCGGCATGCCCAATGAGATGTCGGTCATCGGTCGACGCCTCCCATCACGGGGTCGATGGAGGCGACGGCGACGATGACGTCGGCGACCTGGCCGCCCTCGCACATCGCGGCCATGGCCTGCAGGTTGGTGAAGGACGGGTCGCGGAAGTGGACCCGGTAGGGGCGGGTGCCGCCGTCGGAGACGAGGTGGACGCCGAGTTCGCCCTTGGGTGACTCGACCGCCGCGTACGCCTGCCCGGCTGGCACCCGGAAGCCCTCGGTCACCAGCTTGAAGTGGTGGATGAGGGCCTCCATGGAGGTGCCCATGATGTTCCTGATGTGGTCGAGCGAGTTGCCGAGGCCGTCGGGGCCCATCGCGAGCTGCGCGGGCCAGGCGATCTTCTTGTCGGCGACCATGACCGGGCCCGGCTCCAGGCGCTCCAGGCACTGCTCGATGATCCGCAGCGACTGGCGCATCTCCTCCAGGCGGATCAGGAAGCGTCCGTAGGAGTCGCAGGTGTCGGTGGTCGGCACATCGAACTCGTAGTTCTCGTAGCCGCAGTACGGGTCCGACTTGCGCAGGTCGTGCGGCAGGCCGGCGGAGCGCAGGATCGGGCCGGTGGCGCCGAGTGCCATGCAGCCGGTGAGGTCGAGGTAGCCGACGTCCTGCATGCGGGCCTTGAAGATGGGGTTGCCGGTGGCGAGCTTGTCGTACTCGGGCAGGTTCTTCTTCATGGTCTTGACGAACTCGCGGAGCTGGTCGACGGCGCCGGGGGGCAGGTCCTGCGCCAGGCCGCCGGGGCGGACGAACGCGTGGTTCATGCGCAGGCCGGTGATCAGCTCGAAGATGTCGAGGATCAGCTCGCGGTCGCGGAAGCCGTAGATCATGATCGTGGTCGCGCCCAGCTCCATGCCGCCGGTGGCGATGCACACCAGGTGGGAGGAGAGCCGGTTGAGCTCCATCAGCAGGACGCGGATGACGGTGGCGCGGTCCGGGATCTGGTCGGTGATGCCGAGCAGCTTCTCGACGCCGAGGCAGTACGCCGTCTCGTTGAAGAACGGCGTCAGGTAGTCCATGCGCGTGACGAAGGTCGTGCCCTGCGTCCAGTTCCGGAATTCGAGGTTCTTCTCGATGCCGGTGTGCAGGTAGCCGATGCCGCAGCGGGCCTCGGTGACCGTCTCCCCGTCGATCTCCAGGATCAGGCGGAGCACCCCGTGGGTGGAGGGGTGCTGGGGGCCCATGTTGACGACGATCCGCTCGTCGTCGGCCTTGGCCGCGGACTGGACGATCTCGTCCCAGTCGCCGCCGGTGACGGTGTAGACGAGGCCTTCGGTCGTCTCGCGGGAGGACGCGTGGTTCGAGGTGTTGGACATCAGCTGTACGACCTCCGCTGGTCGGGAGCCGGGATCTGGGCGCCCTTGTACTCGACGGCGATGCCGCCGAGCGGGTAGTCCTTGCGCTGCGGGAAGCCCTGCCAGTCGTCCGGCATCATGATCCGGGTGAGGGCCGGGTGCCCGTCGAAGATCAGGCCGAAGAAGTCGTACGTCTCGCGCTCGTGCCAGTCGTTGGTCGGGTAGACGGAGACGAGCGACGGGATGTGCGGATCGCCGTCCGGTACGGAGACCTCCAGCCGCAGGATCCGGCCGTGGGTGAGCGAGCGCAGGTGGTAGACGGCGTGCAGCTCGCGGCCCTTGTCGCCCGGGAAGTGCACGCCGGAGACGCCGGTGCAGAGCTCGAAGCGCAGGGCCGGGTCGTCGCGCAGGGTGCGGGCGACGCGGACGAGGTGCTCGCGGGCGATGTGGAAGGTCAGCTCGCCCCGGTCGACCACCGTCTTCTCGATGGCGTTCTCGGGGACGAGGTCCTGCTCCTCCAGGGCGCCTTCGAGCTCGTCGGCCACCTCGTCGAACCAGGAGCCGTACGGGCGGTGGCTCGCGCCGGGCAGGGCCACGGTGCGGACCAGGCCGCCGTAGCCGCTGGTGTCGCCGCCGTTCCTGGCGCCGAACATGCCCTTGCGGACGCCGATGACCTCGGGGCCGCCGCCGCGCGGCGCGGGGACGTTGTTGCCGTTCTCCGGGTGGCCGTTCTCCGGCTCTCGGGTCTCGCTCACCGGAGCAGCCCCTTCATCTCGATCATGGGGAGTGCCTTGAGGGCCGCTTCCTCCGCCTCGCGGGCCGCCTCTTCCCGGTTCACACCGAGCTTTCCGCCCTGGATCTTCTGGTGGAGCTTGAGGATCGCGTCCATCAGCATCTCGGGGCGGGGCGGACAGCCGGGGAGGTAGATGTCCACGGGGACGATGTGGTCGACGCCCTGGACGATCGCGTAGTTGTTGAACATTCCGCCCGAAGATGCGCAGACCCCCATGGAGATGACCCATTTGGGAGCGGGCATCTGGTCGTACACCTGCCGCAGCACCGGCGCCATCTTCTGGCTGACCCGGCCGGCCACGATCATCAGGTCGGCCTGGCGCGGGGAGCCGCGGAAGACCTCCATGCCGAAGCGGGCCAGGTCGTACCGGCCCGCTCCGGTGGTCATCATCTCGATGGCGCAGCAGGCCAGGCCGAAGGTCGCGGGGAAGACGGATGCTTTGCGCACCCACCCCGCGGCCTGTTCGACGGTGGTCAGCAGAAAGCCGCTCGGCAGCTTCTCTTCCAGTCCCATGGAAAATTCAGCCCCTCAGTCCCATTCCAGGCCGCCGCGGCGCCACACGTAGGCGTAGGCGACGAAGACGGTGAGCACGAAGAGCAGCATCTCGACGAGCCCGAAGATCCCCAGGGAGTCGAAGGTGACGGCCCAGGGGTAGAGGAAGACAACCTCGATGTCGAAGACGATGAAGAGCATCGCCGTGAGGTAGTACTTGATGGGGAAGCGGCCGCCGCCGGCCGGCGTGGGAGTGGGCTCGATGCCGCACTCGTACGCTTCGAGCTTCGCCCGGTTGTACCGTTTTGGGCCGATCAGCGTGGCCATGACCACGGAGAAGATCGCAAACCCTGCGCCGAGGGCGCCGAGCACGAGGATGGGCGCGTACGCATTCACGCTCCTCGCTCCTTCCAGTCGTCCTTGACCGTTGGACCGCTGCCGGCGCCGAGTGCCCCGCCTCGCTCGCATGTGAGGCAGTTCACAAGCCGGACTGGTGCGCATCTTATGCCCGCGCATCTGTGATCTGCGACACGGGTTACAACAACGAGTTTGTGATCTCCACCACCTGACGAACGATCATGAAGTCCGATGAGTGGTGATCTTCATACGCGAAGCATCCACATGATCACCAAAGGTGACATCCGGGCCCGTTACCGCAGGTAGAGAGCGGGTTGCTCTATCAAACGATGGAGCGTGCAGGCAAATTTCCCCAACCGGCGCCGGAGTGATAAAGGGATCGGCCTCCCCCGGTCGGGTTAGACCCCGCGTACGGAGGTGGACGCCGGCCGGCCGCCGGCTCCGGGGGCCCGGACCAAAGCGCGTCCGTTCACGAGCGGACCCGGCCGTCGGCCCGCGCGCGGCGCGCCCGGCTCACAGGCGGATCACGGACGGGGTACAACACCCTCACAGTGAGACTCTCCTGTGACCTGCGCCACTGTGAATCGACGGTTCCGAAAGAGGGCTTGGCCATCAGTGCGGAGGGATGGTAGGCGGGAGATCAATTCGGACTTATTGCGGAAACCCCATGATCACAGCCTTGTGAGGGCATGTCCGTTTCGCCCGTTACGGCGTCAATAAGGTTTGCGACGCGCCCGGTTCGGCCACTTCGCGCGCAACTGTGGCGCAGACCACGTTTCTTGATGGGACCCCTACCCCCCTGATAGCGGTTGTTCTCATGTCCCACACCGCTCACATACCCAGCCACCGGAAGCCCCGCCGCAGCGCCTCGAAGCTCGCGGTCCGCGCCGGAGTTGCCGGTGGCGTCCTCAGCACCCTGGCGATGGCCGGCACCGCGAGCGCGTCCCCCTCCGAGCCCGTGGCCGAGACGACGCTCGAGATGCCGGTCCTTAACCTGGACCTGGCCGCCGAGGTCGCCGGCGCCGTCACCACGGCCGCCGAGAACACCCAGTCGGCCGCCGTCCAGGGCGAACTGCACGCCCAGGAGGAGACGGCCCGTACCGGCGCCGCCGCCGAGGCGAAGCAGGCGAAGGAAGAGGCCCAGAAGAAGGCCGACGAGGAGAAGAAGGCCGCCGACGAGGCCGCCCGCAAGGCCGAGGCCGAGCGCGCCACCCGTTCCTCCTCCCGCGGCTCCCTCCAGAGCACCTCCGCCTCCGGCTCGGGCTCGCAGCAGGGCGTCGGCACCGTGACCGCGCCGGCCACCGGCTCGGCCGCCGCGATCGTCAACTTCGCCCGCGCCCAGGTCGGCAAGGCGTACGTGAGCGGCGGCACCGGCCCGTCCTCGTACGACTGCTCCGGCCTCGTCCAGGCCGCCTACCGCCAGGCCGGCATCACCCTGCCGCGCATGTCGCAGGACCAGTCCGCGCGGGGCACCTCGGTCTCCCTGAACGCCCTGCAGCCGGGCGACGTCCTGTACTGGGGCTCCCGCGGCTCCGCGTACCACGTCGCCATCTACGTCGGCGGCGGCAAGTTCGTCGGCGCGCAGAACCCCAGCACGGGCATCGTCGAGCGCAGCCTGAGCTACGACCGGCCGACGGGCGCCGTCCGCATCCTCTGAGCCGTGTGAGGCACCAGGACAACGCGAAAGGGCCGGCACTCCCCCGCTCGGGGGTGGAGTGCCGGCCCTTCCGCGCGCTCAGGCCAGTGAGGCCGCCAGCTTGAACCGCGCCTCGCGCTGCTTCTCGTACAGGGCGAGGGTCTCGGCGTGCTCCTCGACGAGCCGCTCCTGATACGCCTTCTCGGCGGCGGCCCAGGTCCCGACGAGGTTCACCTCGCGCTTGCAGGCGACATCGGCCTTGGCGGCGACGGCCCTGGGGCCGCCTTCGTCGCTTTCCAGGTCCAGTTCCTCGATGACTTCGTAGGGCGTACCGATCCCGTCATATCCCGACTTGGACATGCATGCCGACCAGTTCCCGAGCATCTCGACGACCCGCGAGTCCTGCCGGGACCGGTCAGCTGCGGGGCGGCCGGTTTGACCGCCGGCCGGCCCTGGGTCCCCCCGGCGCCGCCGGTACCGGAACAGCCGGCAACGAGCGTGGTCGTCAGCAGGACGGCCAGGGCTGTGGCGAACCGGCGTCGCCGGGGCGTGCACAGCGCTCGGGACTCCACATGGGACCGACGGAAACCTGGCAAGGCTTTTCGCGCCTGATGGCTGGTCAACTGAATTGACAGAAAATTATCGTTCGTCCCGCCGGAACGACTCCCCGCTGTCCGGCGGCACGCTCCAGCATTGCCCCGTAGTGGATTCGTCAATTCCGGCTTGAGTCGCTGCAAGGGAACCCACCGGTCACGCGAGAGAGGCCGCCAGTTTGAGGCGTGCGTCGCGCTGCTTCTTGTACAGGGCGAGGGTCTCGGCGTGCTCCTCGACCAGCCGCTCCTGATAGGCGCGCTCGGCAGCCGCCCATATCCCCACGAGATTGACCTCGCGCTTGCAGGCGACGTCTTTGGTGGCGACGGCGATCGCCCTGGGGCCGGACTTGTCGTTCTGCAGCCCCAGCTTCTCGATCACCTCGTACGGAGTGGCGACTCCTGCGTACCCGGCTTTGCCCATGCAGTCGGACCAGCTATTCAGGGCCGCGACCACCCGGGAGTCCTCCTGCGCGCGGCTGTGCGCCTGGGCGGCGAGTCCGAAGGAGAAGAGCAGGTCGACGCTGTCCTTCGTGGGCGCGTACAGCTTGCGGTACCCCTCCCGTCCGCAGCCGCCCGCCGGCACCTTCTGGCCGCCGACCTCGACTCCGCTGTCCGTCTTCTCGGCCTCTTCCTGGCTCATGGGGTCCGGTCCGACAGGGACGGTCTCACCCGGACGGGTACCGAAGAGGACTGCGGACGCGCTCTCGCTGAGCTGCGGCGGAGCCGGCTTCGGCGGACGCGGCACTCCGGAGTCGCTGTCGTAGCCGTAGGCCGCCGCATGCTCGGGATCCGCCTCGCCGAACAGGTTCCGGTGCCGGTCCCCGTCCGCCCCGTTGCCCGTCGTGGGCCGCTTCGACGGCGCCTCGTAGGTGAACCCGTACCGGGCCATGCACTGCTCGGTCAGGCGGGCCTGCACCGCGTCCATCCGCCGGACCTCGGCGTCCGAATCCATGTAGGCATCCATGGGGAGCGAGATGGACGAGGTGGCGGGGTTCGTCGCGACGGGGCCGAGGGCGGGTTCGCCTCCGCTCTTGCCCTTCCCACCACCGCCGTCCGAGCAACCCGCCAGCAGGACGACCGTTGCCGCCAGCAGGACGGTCGTGAGAGCCGGGCGGCGAGGGGTGGGAGACATCAGAGCGTTTCCTTCGGGACGATCGGGGCGGACTAGTACCAGTAGATCGAGCTGATGCTGTCCTTGAAATTGGCCGAGGCATTTCCCGTGTAGTTGGGCGGGATCGAGCCCTGGATGCCCTTGTAGTCGACGTCCGTGTAGACGTACCAGCCGTTGATGTCGAGGTTCTTGTAGGCCCGCGTGTTGTCGTTCACGTTCTGGGTGCGGCCGTCACAGCCCGCAGGGCCGTAGAAGGTGTTGTCCGTGAGGGTCGGGTCGTCATTGTTGCTGTCGAAGACACAGCCGCTCGGACCGTATTCGTAGTACAGCCCGAACTCGAATTTCTCCAGGTAGCCGTCGTGCACCCACGCCGAGGCGGGAGCGGCCGTCGCGACCAGCAACGCGGCCGCGATAGCCGCAGGGGCGGCCGCGAGGCGCAGCCCACGCAGGTTCTTGTTCATTCGTACATTCCCCACTGTAGAAAGGGACAGAGGTGCGTGATTCCACAACTGTCTTTAGTCAGCGGGGAGTTAACGGCACACAGGGTTTTCTCACAAGCGGCTTCTCAATCCATGGACCGTCAAAAAACTTGCTCTGGACAGGACTTGTCGCACCGCCCATTCCGTCCTTAGGATCACGAACCGCGTCCGCATCCTTCACCTCGCGCGGACGCCTTCATTCCACATTCCCACCCCCGGGGGAAGCGCCATCATGCGCAAGTACGCCACCGCCCTGTTCACAGCCGCGTCCCTCGCGCTCACGGCCTGCCAGGGTGACGGCCAGCCCAAGTCCAGCGACAGTCCGCCGCCCACCAAGGAGGACATCGCCTACTACGACTGCCTCAAGGCCAACGGGGTGAAGATCAAACACACCGATTACGGGGCCCCCCGCGTGGACAAGGACGATCCGTCGGCGAAGGAGAAACTCCCGGCGGCGCAGGAAGCCTGCAAGGACAAGGTTCCGCCGCCCCCCTCTCCCGTGCAGGCCGACCCGGAGAGGGTCGCCGCAGCCCGTGCGGAGTCCAAGTGCCTGCGCGAGAACGGCGTCTCCTGGTACCCGGATCCAAATCCGGTGACCGCCGAGATCGACGACCGGGCCGTGACTCCGGAACAGATGGCGGAACTGAAGACGAAGCACGTCGACGCCCTGCGCAAATGCAGGACCGACCGCGGTTCCGGCAAAGCCGTTCTCGGCGGGTGAGAGAGCTGCAGGACGTCGTGGTGAACGTACCGTCCCCCAGCCGGCAGGACGGCGGCGACGAGAACATCGCCCGGGACTCCGGCGGGCTCGCTCGGGGACGGCGGGTGGTGTTCGGGGTCGTGGCCGGGGCCGCGCTCATGGCTGTCGGGGGGTTGCTGGCCACCACGCTGGTGAAGTCGCCCGCGCAGGTCGCCGCCGAGACCGCGCCGCCCGCGCAGAGCGTGCTGACCGCCGAGGTCGAGCGGCGGGTGCTCGCGCAGAAGGTGGTGATGCGCGGGACCGTCGTCGCCGACCAGAGCGTCGAGGTGGCCCCGCAGCCGCGTTCCGCCGAAGGCGCGGGTACGCCCGTGGTGACGAAGCTGCCGCTCAGGGCAGGGGACCCGGTCGCGGCCGGGCAGCTGCTGGCGGAGGTGTCGGGGCGGCCCGTGTTCACCCTCAGGGGGACCCTGCCCGTCTACCGGGACCTCAAGCCGGGCGCCACCGGCGACGACGTGGCGCAGTTGCAGCAGGCGCTGCGCGACCTCGGGCACGGCACGGGCGGCGACGCGAAGGGCGTGTTCGGGCCCGGTACGAAGGCCGCGCTCGCCGCGCGGTACAAGGCCATCGGGTACGACCCGCTGCCCGCCGTGGCGGACGGCGCGGAGGTGCTGAAGGCCGCGCGGGAAGCCGTACGGTCGGCCGAGTGGGGCGTGGAGGACGCCCAGGCCGCGGAACGGGGTGAGGGCGCGGGGAAGACCGCGCCCGGGCCCGCCGGACCAGCCGGGTCCACCGGGCCCACCGCGTCCGCCGCACCCGGTACCGGCAACAGCGGGAAGGCCGGCGGCACCGGCGGTGGCAGCGGCGGCGACTCCGGCCGGGCCCTCGCGCGGGCCCGCCAGGCCCTCGCCGACGCGCGGGCCAAGCTCGCCGCGGCCGAGGCCGCCGACGGGCCGATGCTCCCCGCCTCCGAGACCGTGTTCCTCGGCTCCTTCCCCGCACGGGTCAGCGCCGTCGGCGGCCGGATCGGCGGGCCCGTGTCCGGGGCGGTGCTCACCCTGTCCGTCGGTGAGCTCGTCGTGGAGGCCTACCTCAAGGAGGACAAGAAGCAGCTGCTGCGGGCGGGCATGTCCGTGGTGGTCTCCTCGGAGGTGGCCGGTACCGACGCCCGCGGCAAGGTGGCGACGGTCGCCACCGAACGGTCCGTCGGCCAGCTGCCGGGCGGCCAGCAGGGCGCCCCGAACGGCCCGGCCGGGCAGGGCGGCCAGGGCGGGCAGGGCGAGGGCTCCCAGGGCAAGGGCGGTGGCGGGGCCGACCTCGGCTACCGGATGGTGGTCCGCGCCGACCAGCCGCTGCCCGCCGCCTTCGCCGGGCAGGACGTACGGCTGACCATCGAGTCCGCCGCCACCGACGGTGAGGCCCTCGTGGTCCCGGTCACCGCGGTCTCCGCGAGCCCGGACGGCCAGACCCTCGTGACGGCCGTCTCCGCCGACGGCACGCAGCGGCGCATTCCGGTCCGCACCGGCACCAGCGGCGACGGCTACGTGGCCGTGACCCCGGTCAGGAACGGCGACCTCGCGGCCGGCGCCCGGGTCGTCATCGGCATAGCCCCCCGGGAGCCGGCCAAGGGCCGCGGCGAATCGCCGAAGCCCGGCAGGACACCGGGCAGGGCGTCGGGCCTCCCGGCAACCGGCACCGGCACCGGCACCTGGAGCACCAGCACGGCCACGAGCACCGCCACCCGGACCAGCACCCGGAGCACCGGCACGTCCGCGCACCCAGGCAGGGACCCCAGCACGGGCACCGCCACGGCCACGGCCACGGGCACCACCACCGGCACAGCCACCGCCGCGGGCACCGCCACCGCCACCGCCACGGGCACCACCACCACCGCCACCGCTACCGCAGGGGTCCGCGCGTGAGGTTTCCGTGGCCGCGTCCTGCCCTCGGGGACGCCATGCCCGCCGCCGGGGACGCGGCGCACGACGCCCGGGACGCGGCGCTCGACGCCGAGGAGGCGGTGCCCGACAGCCGGGACGAGGCGCCCGGCGGCGGGGACGAGGCGCCCGTCATCGAGTTCCGCGGGGTCGGTCTCACCTACCCCGGGCCGCCCCCGGTCGAAGCCCTGCACCCCTGCGAGCTGGTCGTGGAAAGGGGGGAGTTCATCACCGTCGTCGGCCCCTCCGGGTCCGGGAAGTCCACCTTCCTCAACGTCGCCGGACTCCTCGACTCCCCCACCACCGGCCGGTACCTCCTCGACGGCATCGACACCGCCGCCCTCCCCGATCGCCGGCGCACCGCCCTGCGCGGCCGCCGGATCGGGTTCGTGTTCCAGTCCTTCCACCTCCTGCCCCACCGGTCCGCCCTGGAGAACGTCACCCTCGCCATGCTCTACACCGGAACGCCCCGCGCGCAGCGCCTCGTACGGGCCCGCGAGGCGCTCGGCCAGGTCGGCCTCGGGCACCGCGCCGACGCCGTGCCCGGACGGCTGTCCGGGGGCGAGCGGCAGCGCGTGGCCATCGCCCGGGCCCTCGTCGGGCGGCCCTCGCTGCTGCTCTGCGACGAGCCCACCGGCAACCTCGACTCCGCCAACGCCGCCTCCGTGCTGGGGCTGCTCGACGAGCTCCACGCCTCCGGGATGACCGTCCTCGTCATCACCCACGACCCCGAAGTGGCCCGGCGCGGCGCCAGGACCCTTACCATCCGCGACGGGCGGCTGCGCCCGTGAGCGCCGTCGCGCCGACCCGGCTCTCCGTGCGCGACGCCCTCGCCGAGGCCGTCGCCGGCATGCTGCGCCGCCCCGGCCGGGCGGTGCTCACCGCCCTCGGCACCGTCCTCGGCGTCGGCAGCTTCGTCGCCGTGCTCGGCCTCACCGCCACCATCTCCTCGCAGATCGACGGCCGGTTCAACGTGCTGACCGCCACCGAGGTGACCGTCGAGGACGTGGCCGCCCAGCAGAACGAGTTCGCCGGACCCGGCTTCCCCGCCGACGCCGAACAGCGGCTGCGCGCGGTCGCCGGCATCGAGCACGCGGGAGTGCTGTGGACCGTACGGCTGGACCCGCGCACCCCCATCGGCTCCCTGCCGTCCGCGGGAGGCGGTACGGGCTCCACCGGCGGCGGCTCGTCCGTCGTCGCCGCCTCCCCCGGAGCCGTCGCCGCACTCGTGCCGACCCTCCGGGAGGGCCGCCTCTACGACGAGTTCGCCGAGCGGAGCCGGGCCCGCGTGGTCGTCATCGGCGGCGGGCTCGCCGGCCGCCTCGGCATCACCACCCTGGCGACCCGGCCCGCGCTCTACATCGGGCAGGAGCCGTTCACCGTGGCGGGGATCATCTCCGACGTGGAACGCAAGCCGGAGAACCTGCTGTCCGTGCTCGTGCCGCGGGCCACCGCGGAGGAACTGTGGGGGCAGCCCTCACCCGGCAGCGCGAGCATGCTCATCTCCACCCGGCTCGGCGCCGCCCGCCAGGTCGCCGACCTCGCTCCGCTGGCGCTGCGCCCCGACCACCCCGAGTACCTGAAGGCGGTGCCGCCGCCCGACCCGCGGATGCTGCGCTCCGGCGTCACCTCGGACCTGAGCGCCCTCTTCCTGCTGCTCGCCGGGATCTGCCTGGTCATCGGTGCGGTCGGGATCGCCAACACCACCCTGGTCGCCGTGCTGGAGCGGACCGGCGAGATCGGGCTGCGCCGTGCGCTCGGCGCGCGGGGCCGGCACATCTCGGCCCAGTTCCTCACCGAGTCCGCCGCGTTGGGCGCGCTCGGCGGGCTGGTGGGCACCTCGCTCGGGGAACTGACGGTGGTCGGCGTGTCCCTGGCCCGCGACTGGACCCCGGTCATCCACCCGGCCACCGTCGCCGCGGCCCCGCTCGCCGGGCTGGTCACCGGACTGCTGGCCGGTCTCCATCCCGCCTGGCGGGCAGCCCGTATCGAACCGGCCGAGGCCCTGAGAAGATAGGCCCTGGCGCGTTCTCATCGTTCGACCTGTAGGCGGTGGCCCCGTGAATCCGAAGCCGTACGAACACGACGGCGCCGGCGACCCCACCGCCCTGCCGGCCGCACTGGGCCTCGGCATGCTCGCCGTCGGCGGCTGGCTGCTGACCACCGCCCGCCCCTGGCAGAAGCCCGGCCACGCCCTCACCCTCGGCCTCGGCTGGACCGCGTCCGGGGCCCTGCTGGTGTGGGGGCTGGCGCTGCTGGCCCGGTGCGTGCGCACGGTGCACGGCGGCGCCGCCGACTCCGGCGGCGAGGCCGTGCACTCCGACCGCTAGCCCGGGCACTGCGACCGCTAGGCCTTCGGGGCCACCTTCGACAGGCCGTTGATGATGCGGTCCATCGCGTCGCCGCCCGTCGGGTCGGTCAGGTTCGCCAGCATCTTCAGCGTGAAGCGCATCAGCACCGGGTGGGTCAGACCGCGCTGCGCGGCGATCTTCATGACCGTCGGGTTGCCGATGAGCTTCACGAAGGCGCGGCCCAGCGTGTAGTAGCCGCCGTACGTCTCCTTCAGCACCTTCGGGTAGTTGTGCAGCGCCAGCTCGCGCTGCGCCGTGGTGGCGCGGGCGTGGGCCTGGACGATGACGTCGGCCGCGATCTGGCCCGACTCCATCGCGTAGGCGATGCCCTCGCCGTTGAACGGGTTGACGAGCCCGCCCGCGTCGCCGACCAGCAGCAGCCCCTTGGTGTAGTGCGGCTGCCGGTTGAAGGCCATCGGCAGGGCCGCGCCGCGGATCGGCTGGGTCATGTTCTCGGGGGTGTAGCCCCAGTCCTCCGGCATGGACGCGCACCAGGCCTTGAGGACCTCGCGCCAGTCCAGCTCCTTGAAGGCGGAGGAGGAGTTGAGGATGCCGAGGCCGACGTTGGACGTGCCGTCGCCCATGCCGAAGATCCAGCCGTAGCCGGGCAGCAGCCGGTCCTGCGGGCCGCGCCGGTCCCACAGCTCCAGCCAGGACTCCAGGTAGTCGTCGTCGTGGCGGGGGGAGGTGAAGTACGTACGGACGGCCACGCCCATCGGCCGGTCCTCGCGCCGGTGCAGACCCATCGCGAGGGAGAGACGGGAGGAGTTGCCGTCGGCGGCGACGACCAGCGGGGCGTGGAAGGTGACCGGGGTCTTCTCCTCGCCGAGCTTGGCGTGCACGCCCGTGATGTGGCCGGTGCGGGGGTCGCGCACGGGCTCGCCGACGTTGCAGCGCTCGTACAGGCGGGCGCCGGCCTTCTGCGCCTGGCGGGCCAGGATCTCGTCGAAGTCGTCGCGCTTGCGGACGAGTCCGTAGTCCGGGAAGGAGGCGAGTTCCGGCCAGTCCAGCTGGAGCCGCTGCCCGCCGCCGATGATGCGCAGGCCCTTGTTGCGCAGCCAGCCGGCCTCCTCGGAGATGTCGATGCCCATCGCCACGAGCTGCTTGGTGGCGCGCGGGGTCAGCCCGTCGCCGCAGACCTTCTCGCGGGGGAAGGCCGTCTTCTCCAGCAGCAGGACGTCCAGTCCGGCCTTGGCGAGGTAGTAGGCGGTCGTCGAGCCGGCGGGCCCGGCCCCGACGACGATCACGTCCGCGGAGTGTTCGGAGAGGGGCTCGGTCACTGCGGGGTCTCCCGAAGGCTCGATCTCGATAAAGGGTGCCGGGCGGCCCCGGACATGTGCAGTCTATGCAGCGACAGAGATCGCGATCCGAAGGGCTGCCAGATGAACACCCCGCCGACCCGGCCGCTCCCCGTCATACAACTGCGCGTACCCACCGACGAGGACGCCTTCGCCTGGCACCGGGCTTTCGACGACCCCGACGTCATGGAATTCCTCGGCGGCCCCGCGGAGGTGTCCGCGTACGAGGAGTTGGCCGCGCGCCAGCGCATGCACGACGCACAGCTCGGCTACTGCCTGTGGACCCTGCTGGACGCCGAGGGCACGGTCATCGGCTTCACGGGCGCGCAGCCGTGGCCCCGGGAGAAGGCGTGGGGCCCGGTCGGCGAGATCGAGATCGGCTGGCGGCTGAGCCGGTCCGCGTGGGGGCGGGGGTACGCGTACGCCGCGGCGCTGGCCACGCTGGAGCGCGTACGGGAGGCGGGGGTCCCGGAGGTGGTGGCGATGATCGACGACGCCAACACCCGCTCCTCCGCGGTCGCGGAACGCCTCGGCATGACCCTGGCGAAGACCTTCCCCCTCCCGGGAGGCCGACGTACGGGCCGCCGGTACGAGCTCACGCTCACGCGGGGGTGAGGAGGGGGCGGGGGGACGGGTCACGCGCGGTCGGGGCTCCTCCCCCTGCACTCCGCCACCCCCAGCCGGTCGCTGCCCACCACACACGGCGGCGAGGCGGACCGGCGCCTGCCCGGTGCGGCGGGGGTGAGCGATGGTCAGTGCCCCGGTCGGTCGGGAGCGAGGAAGGGTTGGGGATTTCCCGTCAGTCTCATCGTCCTTCCGCGGCGGGCCGCCCTGTCAAGGGCGCTCCTCCTTCGTCGTCGCGTCGCTGCGCGATCGCCTGCGGCGACCCTTGACAGACCGTCCCGCCACGGAAAAACGAAGACTGCCGGGAAACCCCCAAAAGAACGGGCCGGGCGGAACAACAGATAGACGGGCCGGCCAGAGATGCGCGAGGCGGTGAGGGCGGGCCGAGCCCCTCCCCGGCCCGCCACCTCGCCCCTCCGGCCCGGGCAGACGACCGAGACCCCTCCCCACCTCGGCCACAAGAGCCTGACCGGCAGGAAGGGCGCACCAGATCGCTACGCGCTCCTCACGTCTCGGCGTCTGACCCCCGTCCGGGGCTGATCACGCCCCAGATCGCTACGCGCTTCGCTTTGACGGCGTCCACGGTCGCCTTGGGTCGGGCATAAGCCGCCCACGATCGCTACACGCTTCTCGACGACGGCGTCCGGCCCCCGCCTGGGGCTGATGGGGGCGATGGGGAGGAAAGAGGAGGGAAAAGGGGCCTGGGAAGGGGTCAGCAGGGAGGAACCTCGGCCTGGCCGAGCTGTATCCCCCACAGCGCAAGGCCGTCACCACAAACACATCCCCACATCGCCTCAATTGGGGCATTTCGATGGGTCTTTTCATGCACTCGGGCGTCTGACCCGAGTACACCTCGACATGGCCGCTGTGTGGGGCGTTTTCCACCCAAGACCGCCCGCAGACGCCGTCATCGAGGGCCCGAGGTGGTCTTTTGCGGCCTATGTCCAGCCCCAGGCGGTCGTCGGACGCCGTCAAAGCGAAGCGCGTAGCGATCTGGGGCGTGATCAGCCCCGGACGGGTCGCAGGCGCCGTCGGTGAGGAGCGCGTAGCGATCTGGGGCGCCCATCCCCCCGCCGGGCTCTTGTGGCTGAGGTGGGGAAGGGTGTCGGCCGCCTGCCCGGCCCGGAGGGCGAACAGGCGGCCCGGGGAGGGGCGCCGCGCCCACCCCCACCGCCTCGCACATCGCTGACCGCCCCGTCTATCTGCTCTTCCGCCCGGCCCGTTCTTTTGGGGGTTTCCCGGCAGTCTTCGTTTTTCCGTGGCGGGACGGTCTGTCAAGGGTCGCCGCAGGCGATCGCGAAGCGACGCGACCGCAGGGAGCGCCCTTGACAGGGCGGCCCGACGCGGAAGGACGATGAGACTGACGGGAAACCCCCAACCCTTCCTCGCTCCCGACCGATCGGGGCACCGCCAAACCCGTCTCCCGATCCCGACCGTCCGGCCCGAACGTACAAGGCCCCCCTCCCGCGGCGACGCCCGCCACACACCACCTGCACCCGAGGGGGCGGGTGGGCAGCCGCCGGCCCGGCGGGGCGGGCTGCGGGGGTGAAGGCTCCGACCGCCCGTGGGCCCGTACCCCTAGAACACCGACAGGCCCGTCAGCGTCGTGAAGCGGTCCAGGGCCGCCACGCCCGCCACCGAGTTGCCCTGGGCGTCCAGGCCGGGGCTCCAGACCGCCAGGACGCACTGGCCCGGGACGACCGCGATGATGCCGCCGCCGACGCCGCTCTTGCCCGGGAGGCCGACGCGGTAGGCGAACTCGCCCGCCGCGTCGTACGTCCCGCAGGTCATCATGACCGCGTTGATCTGCTTGGCCTCGCTGCGCGTCAGGAGGCGGGAGCCGTCCGCGCGCAGGCCGTGGCGGGCCAGGAAAAGGCCGGCGCGGGACAGGTCGGCGCAGGTCATCTCGATGGAGCACTGCCAGAAGTAGTGGTCCAGGAGCGCCGGCACGGGGTTGTCGATGTTGCCGTACGAGGCCATGAAGTGGGCGAGGGCCGCGTTGCGGTCGCCGTGCTCGTGCTCCGAGGCGGCCACCTCCGCGTCGAAGGCGACGTCCGGGTTGCCGCTCTCCGCGCGCAGGAAGGTGAGCAGTTCGCTGCTCGCGTCACCCGTGAGGGTCTGGAGCCGGTCGGTGACGACGAGCGCGCCGGCGTTGATGAACGGGTTGCGCGGGATGCCGTTCTCGTACTCCAGCTGCACCAGCGAGTTGAACGGGTTGCCGGAAGGCTCCCGGCCGACCCGCTCCCACAGGCTGTCACCTCCCTCGGCGAGGGCCAGGGCGAGGGCGAAGACCTTGGTGATCGACTGCGCGGAGAAGGGCACCTGCCAGTCCCCCACCCCGTACACGCTGCCGTCGAGGTCGGCGATCGCCATCCCGAAGCGGTTCCGGTCCACCGTCGCGAGGGCCGGGATGTATTCGGCGGGCGTGCCGCTGCCGACCAGCGGGGCGATGTCCTTCGCGATCCGCTCCAGCAGGGCGTCGTAGTCCATCAGGCCTTGGTGCCCCGGTGCAGGGCGACGATGCCGCCGCTGAGGTTGCGCCACGCCACCTCGGACCAGCCGGCCTTCTGCAGGAGCCCGGCGAGGGCGGGCTGGTCGGGCCATTCCCGGATGGACTCGGCGAGGTACACGTACGCGTCGGGGTTGGAGGACACCGCCCGGGCCACCGGCGGCAGCGCGCGCATCAGATACTCCGTGTAGACCGTGCGGAACGGCGCCCACGTGGGCTGCGAGAACTCGCAGATGACGACCTTGCCGCCGGGCTTGGTCACCCGGTACAGCTCGCGCAGGGCGGCGTCGGTGTCCTGGACGTTGCGCAGCCCGAAGGAGATCGTCACGGTGTCGAAGACGTCGTCCTTGAACGGCAGCTTCGTCCCGTCACCGGCGGTCAGCGGCAGCCACGGGTGCTTCTTCTTGCCCTCGCGCAGCATCCCGAGGGAGAAGTCGCAGGGGACGACGTACGCGCCGGTCGCGGCGAACGGCAGCGAGGAGGTCGCGGTGCCGGCGGCCAGGTCCAGGACCTTGTGCCCGGGACGGGCCCCGACCGCCTTGGCGACCTCCTTGCGCCACACCCGGTCCTGGCCGAGGGAGAGCACGTCGTTGGTGAGGTCGTAGTTGGCCGCGACGCGGTCGAACATGGAGGCGACTTCGTGCGGCTGCTTGTCCAGGGAAGCGCGGGTCACTGGCGTTGGCCCCTCGGTGTGCGTGCGGTACGGATCGGCGGATACGGAGCCATCCTCTCAGGCCTCGCCGCGCCCCGCGGCGGGGGCTCCACGAACCGGTACAACTGGCCCGAAGGACAGTTACGCGAGGCCCACGGGTCCGCGTTGACTGGCGGGGTGCGGCCCGGTGCGAGGGTCACCCCCCGGACCGGCATCCGAGTCACGGCACGGTCCGGGCAGTGGCCGCCGGAAAACAGAGGGCTTCACGATGCCGGCAGGCCATAACACCGGTCGCTCGCGCCGCAGCACCCCGAACAGTCCGCGTGCCAGACGCCGCGCCGAGCGGCGCAGACGGCTGCGGCGCACGCTCGTCAGCACGGCGGCGGTCCTCGCGGTCGCGGTGGGCGTGACCGCGTACGCGACGAGTGGGCACGAGGGGACCACCGTCGCCGAGGGCCGCAAGAAGAAGGACGGAGGGGCCGACGAGCAGCCCGGCGCGGCCTCCGACGGCGGTGACCCCTCCGCGCAGGGCGGCCGGCGCTCCCCCTCCCCCGCGCACCACTCCGCCCCGCCCCCCACACCGTCCACGCACCCGCCGACGCCCGCCGCGACGAGCGCCGCGCCCGCCCGGCCGGGGGTCTTCACCGCCTCCGCCGCCTCCGGTGGCCCGCAGGGCAAGGGGACGGTGCGCCGCTGGCGCATGGAGGTCGAGGAGGGCAGCGGGGTGGACGCAGACGGCGCCGCGAAGGCCGTCGAGGCGATCCTCGGACACCCGCGCGGCTGGACCAACGACCCGGCGTACGGCTTCCAGCTCGCCGGGCCCGGCGAGCCGGTGGACTTCACCGTGAAGATCGCGACGCCGACGACCACCGACCGGCTGTGCGAGGTGGTCACGCCCGAGCTGATCGGGGAGACGAACTGCCGCGCCGGGCACACGGTCGTGGTCAACCTCAAGCGCTGGCAGGAGGGTTCCCCGCAGTTCAAGGGACCGGTGGAGGAGTACCGGGCGCTGATCGTCAACCACGAGGTGGGGCACGAGATCGGCCGCGAGCACGAGACCTGCCCGGGGCCCGGCAAGCCCGCGCCCGCGATGATGCAGCAGATCAAGGGGCTGCTCGGCTGCGTGGCAAACGCCTGGCCGTACGACACGAGCGGAACTTATCTGTCGGGTCCGCGCGTCCCATAACCGTGGAAACCTTGCGCGTCGTCAGTTTCACCGTCCCCGGCTGGTTCCCCTCGTACGGCACCCAGGTGCCGCAGGAGGCCCAGCTCACCGAGCAGGAGTCGGCCGTGTTCCTCTGGCTGGCCACCGGCGCCTCCAACGCGGAGCTCGCCGATCAGCTCCAACTGTCGGTCAGCACGGTGAAGTTCCACGTCGGGAACATACGGGCCAAGCTCGGCGGGATAAGCCGGCTCCAGGCCTGTCTGCTCGCCGCCCTCGCGCGGGAAGGGGCCTGCGGCCCGTCGCTCAGCGGCGGCGGTGCAGCAGACGGCCGCTGATGACCGTGGCCACGCAGGTCGTCGCGCCCTGCTCCAACAGCGCCGCCTCGTCCGCCACCGCGAAGACCGCGAAGCGGGCCGGCGCGCCCGCCGCCAGGACCCCGTGGAAGGCCTGCCCCGCCGTCTCCCGCCCGGCGAAGGGGTCCAGGGAGGGCGCGCCCTCCGGCGCCGCCGGCGGCAGGATCGCCAGGCCGGAGCGGGACACCGCCGTGCGCACCGCCGGGACCGTGAAGCGGCCCGCGACGGCCACGACCCCGCGCGCGAGGAGCTTCTGGGTGCCGCGCCGGGCGCTGTTGCCCCAGCGGGCCTCCGTCAGCTTCAGCTCCTCCAGCGCCGCCTCCCCGCTGATGGGGTCGGCGCCGAGCTCGGTGACCTCGTACGGCTCGTCCGGGTAGTACGTGCGCTCCAGCAGCTCGTCCGCCCCGCGCACCAGCAGCCCTGGGGTGAGCAGGCCGGGCCAGCGGCGGGCGCGGGCGTGCGGGAAGCCCTCGGCGAGCTCGGCGAAGGGGCCGAGCGCCGCGATCCGGTCGCCTTCGACCAGGACCGCGCCGTTGGCCACCGGCGCTGATCCGGGCCCGGGGAGGAGGAGTTCGGCGGAATGGAGCGTACGCATCGGTTCGTCGGCGTCGGTTCGTCCGGCGTCAGTTCGCGGAAATGAGCTTCAGCTCGGGGTGGGCCGTGCCGCCCTCGATGGCGATCGAGGAGATGTGCGAGGCGACGCGGTCGTCGACCGGGTCGTTCGCCGGGTCGTCGTGCACGGCGAGGTGCTCGTACGTCGTCGCGCGCTGGGCCGGGGTGCGGCCCGCCTTGCGGATCAGGTCGATGATCTCCTGGCGGTTGGAGCGGTGCTTGGCACCGGCCGAGGAGACGACGTTCTCCTCCAGCATGACCGAGCCGAGGTCGTCCGCGCCGTAGTGGAGGGAGAGCTGGCCCGCCTCCTTGCCGACAGTGAGCCAGGAGCCCTGGATGTGCGCGACGTTGTCGAGGAAGAGGCGCGCGATCGCGATCATGCGCAGGTACTCGAAGATCGTCGCCTGCGTACGGCCCTTGAGGTGGTTGTTCTCGGGCTGGTACGTGTACGGGATGAAGGCGCGGAAGCCGCCGGTGCGGTCCTGCGTGTCCCGGATCATCGCGATGTGCTCGATGCGCTCGGCGTTGGTCTCGCCGGTGCCCATCAGCATGGTGGAGGTGGACTCCACGCCCAGCTTGTGGGCGATCTCCATGATCTCCAGCCAGCGCTCGCCGGACTCCTTGAGCGGGGCGATCGCCTTGCGCGGCCGCTCCGGCAGCAGTTCGGCGCCGGCGCCCGCGAAGGAGTCGAGACCGGCGGCGTGGATGCGCTGGATCGCCTCCTCCACCGACACCTTGGAGATGCGGGCCATGTGCTCGACCTCGGAGGCGCCGAGGGAGTGGATGACCAGCTGCGGGTAGGCCTGCTTGATGGCGGAGAAGTGGTGCTCGTAGTACTCGACGCCGAAGTCCGGGTGGTGGCCGCCCTGGAACATGATCTGCGTGCCGCCGAGCTCGACGGTCTCCGCGCAGCGGCGCAGGATGTCGTCGAGGTCGCGCGTCCAGCCCTTCTTCGTGTCCTTGGGGGCCGCGTAGAAGGCGCAGAACTTGCACGCCGTGACACACACGTTCGTGTAGTTGATGTTGCGCTCGATGATGTACGTCGCGATGTGCTCGGTGCCCGCGTAGCGGCGGCGGCGCACCGCGTCGGCAGCCTGGCCCAGCGCGTGCAGGGGCGCGTGGCGGTAGAGGTCGAGCGCCTCTTCCTTGGTGATCCGGCCCCCCGCGGCGGCGCGGTCGAGGACAGACTGGAGAACGGCCTGGTCGGTCACCGGTGAGTCACCCTTCGGCGGTGTGTCTGTGTCAAGGTCCGGACCGATCCAGCCTACGCCAGGGCCGTCCGGCCGGTTTCAGGGGCTGCGCGTCAGATCTCCTTCGGGGTTTCCGGCCGGGCCGTCGCCCGACTTGTAGTGCAGTGTCCCGTTGGCGTTGAGGGTCAGGCGCTCGTTGGCGGAGCCGTTGGAGCAGATGCCGGGGGCCGGGTTGGGCCCGGCGGAGGTGTCCAGGACGAGGGAGCGGTCGGTCGCCGAGGCGAGCCTCCAGTCCCCGCCGCAGTCGGTGCCGAGGACGGGCACGACGGACTTGTCCCGGGCGACGATCTCGCCCACCTTCCCGGCCTTGACGGTGATCTCGATCTCCGTGGTCAGCCGCCCGGTGGTGGTGACGTTGCCCTTCCAGGTCCCGATGAGCTCCTTGGGGACGTCGGTACGGCCCTTCGGCGCTTCGGAGCCGCCGCCGCTCGTACTGGGCGTGGCCGCGGGGGCCGTGCCGGCCTGGCCCGGGACGGTGGGGCGCGCGCTGCCGTCGGCCAGGTCGCGCTGCCCGGCCCCCTGCCCCGGCAGCAGCCCCATCCCGTACAGCCCGCCCGCGAGCCCGGCCAGCACCGCGGCGGCGGCCAGCACGAGCGTGCAGCTGAAGCGGCGCCCGGCCGCGGTGACGGCGACCTGCCGCCCGGCGTCGGGCGCGGTCCGCGGCTGCGGCACGCCCCCGGCGGGCGTGGCGGGCGTGCCGGGCGTGGCGGGCGGGCCGGGCGTGGCGGGCGTGCCGTAGGGGCCAGCGGGCGCGTAGGGCCCGCCCAGGCTGCCGTACGGGCCGCCGCCCGTGCCCGGCGGACCGTACGCGGCCCCGGCGGCCTGGCCCCCGTACGAGGGGGTCGTGAACGGCACCGGCCCGGACGGGGCCTCGGCGGGCGGGGGACCGAACCCGGGTTCGGCGGGGCCGGCGTCGAGGTTGAGCAGCGCCACCGCGGCCCGGCTGGCCTCCTCGACCAGGGGCGCGGGCAGCCAGCCCGGTGCGCCCAGGGCGGGGGCGAGGACCTCCGCGACGGCCGCCGGGGCCGGGCGGTCGGCGGGGGTCTTGGCCAGGCAGGCCCCGATCAGCTCGCGCAGCGGGCCGGGCGGGACCGCGTCCAGCTCCGGCGGCTCGTGGACCACCTTGTAGAGGAGGGTCGCCGAGTTGTCCCCGGTGAAGGGCGGGCGGCCGGTCGCGGCGAAGGCCAGGACCGCGCCGAGGGAGAACACGTCGGCCGCCCCGGTGATCCCCTTGCCGAGGATCTGCTCGGGCGACATGTAGCCGGGCGAGCCGACGGAGACCCCGGTGGAGGTGAGCGAGGCGGTGCCGTCGGTGGCCCGCGCGATCCCGAAGTCGATCAGCCGGGGCCCGTCCAGGGTCAGCATCACGTTCGACGGCTTCACGTCCCGGTGGACGAGGCCCAGCCCGTGCACGGCCACCAGGGCGCGGGCCAGCCCGGCTCCGACGGCCCGCACCGAGGCCTCCGGCAGCGGGCCGTGCCCGGCGACCGCCCGGTCCAGCGAGGGCCCGGCCACGTACCCCGTCGCCACCCACGGCACGGCGGCCTCCGGATCGGCGTCCAGTACGGGCGCCGTCCACTCCCCGCCGACCCGCCGGGCCGCCTCCACCTCGCGGCGGAAGCGGGCGCGGAACTCCTCGTCGGTGGCGAAGTGCGGATGCACGATCTTGACGGCCACGGTCCGGCCGCCCGTGCTGCGGCCGAGGTAGACCCGGCCCATGCCGCCCGCGCCGAGCCGGCCGAGCAGCCGGTACGCGCCGATGGTCCGTGGTTCGCCCGCTTCGAGCGGCTGCATCGCGTCCCCCATCCCCCGGGAAGATCCCTGACAGCACCTTAGGGCGTCGGGGTGTCCGCCGCCGTGGGTCCGCGAAGCGGAACGGGCGGCCATTCCTTTCCGCATTCCCGTGCCGGGCACTCGGAAAGGAATGGAATGGAAGCCACCGGAAACAGCGGGTAAATCGGTCAGGACTCGATGGCCGGTTCCATGACCGGTTCCATGACGGGCGCCGGTACGGACGCTTCCAGGAGCTGCACGGATACATCGGCCGGATAGCCCGTCGTCGCTCCGGTTCGGCGCGCGAATTCCCTTACGCCGGCCAGCTGTTCCGGCCCGAAGCGGAAGTCGAGCGTGGTGAAGTAACGCTCCAGCAGGTCGGCGTCGAAGGCCTCCCAGCGGGCCGCCTGCTCGGCGACCTTGGTGACCTCTTCGAGGGACAGGTCACGGGAGGAGAGGAAGGCTTCGTGGACCTCGCGCACGACGCCCGGCTCGCGTTCGAGGTAGTCCTTGCGGGCGGCCCAGACGGCGAAGACGAACGGCAGTCCGGTCCACTCCTTCCACATGTGCCCCAGGTCGTACACGGTCAGCCCGAGCCGGGGCGCGTCGTGCAGGGAGGCGCGCAGCGCGGCGTCCCCGATCAGTACCGCCGCGTCCGCCTCCTGCATCATCAGGCTCAGGTCGGGCGGGCAGGTGTAGTAGTCGGGCCGTACCCCGTACTGCTCGGAAAGCAGCAGCTGGGCGAGGCGTACGGACGTACGGGAGGTGGATCCCAGGGCGACCCGGGCTCCGTCGAGCTGCCCCAGGGGCACCTGCGAGACGATCACGCAGGACATCACCGGGCCGTCGCAGCCGACGGCGATGTCGGGGAAGGCGACGAGCTGATCGGCGTTGCGGAGGAACTCCACGAGGGTGATCGGGGCGATGTCGAGGTCCCCCTCGACGAGCCGCTCGCTGAGCTTCTCGGGGGAGTCCTTGGTCAGCTCCAGGTCCAGCAGGGTGCCGGTTCGGGCGAGCCCCCAGTAGAGGGGCAGGCAGTTCAGGAACTGAATGTGGCCGACGCGGGGCCGGCTGCGATAGGCATCCACATCGCGAGACTAGCCGCAGGGTCGGCGTCAGCCTTGAGGCGGGTCTCAAACGTCCGGGTGACGTGATCTTTCCCTCTGGTCTCGGCCGCGGGGTGCGTGCTAGGCTCGACGCAAGTTGCAGTTTGGTTTCCCTTGCAGTACGAGGCCTGCGGAGAATGTGACCCGCAGGCTTTTGTAGTTTTCAGACTTCTTAGCAGGTTCTGGAGCAGGGCGACCCTTTGGCCCATAGGAGGGCTCATGGCTACCGGAACCGTGAAGTGGTTCAACGCTGAAAAGGGCTTCGGCTTCATCGCCCAGGACGGCGGCGGCCCGGATGTCTTCGTCCACTACTCCGCGATCAACGCCTCTGGCTTCCGCTCCCTCGAGGAGAACCAGACGGTGAACTTCGACGTCACGCAGGGTCCGAAGGGCCCGCAGGCGGAGAACGTCACCCCGGCCTAGTCGCCTGGGCCAACTCTCTCGCGGGTTGGAAAGCAGTACCCAAGGAGCCCCGTCCCCTCTGCGCAAGCGGAGTGGCGGGGCTCCTGCCTTTTCCCTCCCGGGGTGGGTGGCGGGGTTGTGCCGAAGCCGCCCCGGCACCGTTGGCACGGTGCCGGGGCGGCTTCGGCACATCTGGCCCCTGCGGGCCGGAGCTCCAGCACCCCGTGGGCCTGGCCCCTGCGGGACCAGGCCCGGAGGGCCGGGCCACAGGCCCGGCCGGGGGCCGGGCCGGGGGCTTCGGGTCCAGGGCCCGGGTGGGGTCAGGGGGTCGGCTTGGTCGTCGGGGTGGTGGCCGGGGCGGTGATCTTGATGTCCAGGATCAGGGTGACGCCTCCGGGGGTGCTCACGCGGAGCTGGTACGTCCCGGCGGCGAGGTCCTTGTCCGTGAAGAGCTCCGGGAGGACGAGGGTGCCCACATTGGCCGTGGTGCCCGGCTCGCCGGTGTAGACGCGCTTGCCGGACTCGTCCTTGAAGTACGGGCCCGTCGGGGCCGCCGGATCCACCGGGACCCACGTGCCGTCCTTCAGCCGGCCCAGGCCGACCGCGGCACCCGGCACGGCGACGGGCTTGCCGTCGGCGGTGGCGAGGACCTCGACGCCCTTGATGCCGGCGCCGGCGACGGCCTCCAGCGGTTTCGAGCCCTCCGGGCGCGCCAGCCGGTCCGCGACCGGCTTCGCCGTGACCGTGCCGTCGAACTTCACCGTGAACTTGCCCAGCGTGTCGTAGGCCGAGGCCCGCAGGCTGAACGCTCCGGCCCTGGGGCCCGGCTTCAGGCCCGGCGCGGTCGCGATGCCGTTCGCGTCCGCCTTGGCCACCAGGGAGTCCGCCGTACCGAAGAGGGTGCCTCCGGTGGTGTCCGTGTCGACGGCGAAGACCACTTCCTGGCCGACGGCCGGCTTGCCGTCGCTGAGGAGCACCTTGACCCGGGGCACCTTGTCGAAGGCCGCCGCGCCGACTTCGGCCGTGATCCCGGGGCCGTCGAGCACGACCAGCTCGGCCAGCCGCGGAGCCGGGTTCGGCGTCGGGGTGGGCGTCGGGGTCGGGGTCGGGGTCGGCGTGGGAGTCGGCGTCGGCTTGGGGGTCGGCGTCGGGGTCGGCTTGGGCGTCGGGGTCGGCGTGACGGGCGTCGTCGGGCGCGGGGTGGGCAGGTTGCCCGGCGGCACGGTCGGGTAGTTCCCGGCGGGCGGGTTCGGAACCTCGCTGACGCCGCCGTCCTGGTACTGCCGCATGAAGCCGAGAACGGTGTTCACGTACTCGCGGGAGTTGTTGTAACTGAGGATCGCCTGGTCGAGCTTGGCCGCGTTCGACAGGTCGCGGTCGCCCGAGCACAGGTAGAGACCCGCGCCCAGCGCCGCGTCGTAGATGTTGTTCGGGTCGCGCTTGCCGTCGCCGTTCCCGTCGGCGCCCCAGTTGACCCAGGTGGACGGGATGAACTGCAGCGGGCCGACGGCCCGGTCGTACACGGTGTCCGCGTCCCACTCGCCCTTGTCCGTGTCGCGGATCTCGGCGAAGCCGTTGCCGTCCAGGCGCGGGCCGCGGATCGGCTTCTCGGTGTAGCCGTCCGGCTTGAGGCCGTAGCCGGAGGCGTGCACCGACTCGACGCGGCCGATGCCGGCGAGCAGCGCCCAGGGCAGCTTGCAGCCGGGCAGCGCGGCGCCCACCGACAGCTCGGCGCGCTTGTAGGCGTCCAGGGCGGTGGCGGGTATTCCGCTGGCACCCTCGCCACCCGCCGCGGCCGCTCCCGAGGGCGGCGGGTCGGCGACGAGGTCGGGCAGGTCCAGGCGGGCGTCGCCGCGTTCGGCGGCCTGCGGACTGTCCGGGGTCGACTCGGACTCCCCCGCGTCGGCGGTCGTCGGGCTGGTCACGACCGCGGCGGTGGTCAGGCTCGCCGCGAGTGCGGCCGTGCACAGGACCTTGCGCGAGGTGTTGACTAGATGACGATGAAGCGGCTTCACGGTGCGGCGATCCCCCCAAGGAGCCGTCAGGCATGCGGCACACGACCGGTCGGGCCGTGAATATCCCTCTGTTTATCAGGTCTTCGGACGCGACTCGCCATCCCCCCGGCAGATATGACACACCATTCGTCTCGGCTTCACGGGACCCTCACGACAGAACGAACAAAGGACTTAAGTCCCCACCCGATATACCCCAATGACCCCAGTTTTCTGCCACGCCCGCTCCTAGGCTGGCCGACATGGCGAGCAGCACGGGCACGAAGAAGGACCAGCGGCGCGAGTCCCGCGACCGGCTCCGCGGGGAGCGCGAGGCGCAGGCGCGGCGGGCGCGGCTGCGCGGCCGGCTGCTGGTCGGGGGCTCGCTGGTCGCCGTACTCGCCGTCGCGGCCGGCGTGGGCGTGTACGCCTCGAACTCCGCCGCGTCCTCCGCGTCCTTCGCGTCCGGAGCTCCCGGCGACCCCGACTCGGCCGGAAAGCCATTCGTCCAGCCCGCCCACACCACCGGCCCGGACGGGGTCGTGATCCCGTACGGCAAGGCCGACGCGCAGCACACCCTGACGGTCTGGGTCGACCCCCGGTGCCCGTTCTGCGCGGGCGTCGAGACCGGCCTGGGCAGGACCATCAGGGAACAGGCCGACGCGGGCGAGTACAGGGTCGAGTACCGCTTCGCCACCTTCCTCGACGGCGCCCTCGGCGGGAAGGGCTCGAAGCGGGCCGTGAACGCGCTGGGCGCGGCGGTCGACGAGAGCCCGGAGAAGTTCATGGAGTACCTCCAGGTGCTCTACAGGAACCACCCGGAGAAGGAGACGGACGACAAGTACGGCTCCACCGCCACCCTCCTCGAACTCGCCGACCAGGTCCCGGGCCTGCGCACCCCCGCCTTCGACCGGGCCGTCCGGGAACTCACCTACATGCCGTGGGTCGAGAAGGTCGGCAAGGCCTTCCACGACGAGGGCGTCAAGGGCACACCGGCGGTCTTCATCGACGGCCGGCAGATCATCGTCAACACCGGCCGCGGCGTCGACTCGGTCACCCCGGAGGCCTTCGGCAAGCTGATCGCGCAGAACCGGAAGCCGTAGCCCGCAGGGCCCGGTGAAGCTAGCCGGTCACCGCACTACAAGCGGAGGCGGGCCGCCACCGGGAGGTGGTCGCTCGGGGTCGCCGGGAGGGTCCAGGCCGAGAGCGGGGTCAGGCCGCGGACCATGACCTGGTCGATGCGGGCCACCGGGAAGGCCGCGGGCCAGCTGAAGCCGAAGCCCGCCCCCGCCGCGTCGTGCGCGGAGCGGAACTGCGACATCAGCGGGGCCACCGCGCGGTCCCCGGTGGTGCTGTTGAGGTCGCCCATCAGGAGGGTCCGCCCGCCCGGCCCGCCCCGGACGGCCTCCGCCAGGCGCCGCGCGGCGGCATCGCGGCGGGCCGTGTCGAAGCCCGAGCCCGGCCGAACGCGTACGGACGGGAGGTGCGCGACGTACACCGTCAGCGGCCCCTGCGGGGTCCGCGCGGTGGTGCGCAGGACGCGGGTCCACTCCATGACCGGTACGGCCCGGGTGTCGGCGAGGGGGTACGTGGACCACAGCCCGACGGTGCCGCGCACCTCGTGGTACGGATACGCGCCCGCGAGCACCTCCGCGTACCGGCCGGCCGCGGGCTCGACCAGCTCCTCAAGCGCGATGAGCTGCGCCCCGGTGGCGGCGAGGGCGCGGGCGGTGCCGGCGGGGTCGGGGTTCTCGTCGTCGACGTTGTGGGTGACGACGGTCAGCACACCGGTGGCCCCGGTGCCGTCGGCGGCCCGGTCGGTGAGCGTGCCCGCGTAGAAGGAGCCCCAGACGAGCGCCGGCACCGCAGCGGCCACCAGCGCGGGCCTCGACCTGCGCAGCAGCGCGACCCCGCCGAGCACGAGCACGACGACCCCGCTCCAGGGCAGGAAGGTCTGCACGAGGCTGCCCGGGTTCCCGACCCGGTTCGGGATCCGGCCGGCGAGCAGCATCAGCAGGGCGGTGACGAGCGCGAGCGCGGGCAGGATCCGCCCCGTTGACCACGCCCACCGCTTCCGGACCGGCCGCTCCCGCACCGGCCGCCCGCGGCCCTTACCGGTCGCACCGGTCGCCATCCGCACCCCGTCCGTCCCCGGGCCGCCGCGCCCTCGCCGCCCTCGCCGCCCTCGCCGCCCCCAGTCGGTGGACGCCGCGGGCGTGCGCCCGGTTGCGGAGGGCTGCGCTGTCGGTGGCCCGTGGCACAGTGCACCGCATGAACGAGGACATGCACGGCGCCGCGCTGATCGACCGGGTGATCGAACGGGTCCGCGAGCATGGCTGGCCCGGCTGCGACGCCCCGGACCTCGACGACCCCGTACCGCTCGCGCCCGGGGTGCTCGACCGGCTGACGCTGCCCGGCGGCCGGCCGCTGCCGCCCAGCCTGCGCCGCTGGCTGGCCTTCGACGGCTCGTGGCTCGCCGGCGTCGGCTGGTACGAGGACCCGGCCGCCCCCGTCCTCGGCGACCGGGGGCTGGGGGCGACGGCGGAGTGGATGTACGGCTCCGGCGACGGCATGGCCGCGATGTTCGGCGACTTCGAGGAACTGCTGCCCGCCGTGTGCCTGCCGCTCGTCGGCGGCTGCGACTCGCGCCGCCTGCTCTACCTGGGCTCGCCGGACTCCACGGGCGAGTACCCGGTGCTGGTGACCGACATCGACGACCTGCCGTACGTGGCCGTGATGTACCCCGGTCTCGACGTGTACCTCGCGGACCTCGCCGAGATCCTGGACCTGGACTTCGACACCTACACCTCGCTCGCCGGGCATCCCGAGTACGCCGCCCGGATGGCCGAGCACGCGGAGAACACCGGACTCGGCGCGGACGGTCTGGAGTTCCACGAGCTCGACCTCTTCGACGCGTGACGGCGGGCGGTGGCGGTGACGGCGGGCGGTGGCGGTGACGGCGGGCGATATCGGGATGCGGTCCGATCCGGCCGGACCTTAGGGTCGGTGCCCGTGGAACCACTCAGCGAGAACCAGATCCGCTCGTCCTTCGTGAACTGCACCAAGGGTGAGGCCTCACGCCTGCGCCTCCCGCTCGGCTTCGCCGAGCTGCCCTGGGAGGACCTGGACTTCCTCGGGTGGGTGGATCCGGGCGCGCCCCTCAAGGCCCATCTCGTACTCCCCCGGCAGGACGGCCCGCTCGGCATCTCGCTCCGCGTGCCCTCGGTGAGCCGTACCAGCGCCGTGAAGTCCAGCCTCTGCCAGCTGTGCCTGACGGGCCACGCCTCCTCGGGCGTCACGCTGCTCGCGGCGCCCCTGGCGGGCGCCCGCGGCCGCGAGGGGAACACGGTCGGGGTGTACGTGTGCGCGGACCTCGCGTGCCCCCTTTACGTACGGGGCAAGCGGCAGCCGAAGCTGCGCACGACCCGGTACGAGGAGTCCCTGACGCTCGACGAACGGCTGGAGCGGATGGCCGTGAACCTGGACTCCTTCGCGGCGCGCGTCACGGCCGGGTGACGGCGGACCGCGACCGCGAAGACCGCCCCTCAGAAGACCGCCACTCAGAAGACCGCGACACCGATCGCGACCACGATGCCGCTCACCACGGCCAGCACGATGACGGCGACCATCCCGGCGAGCGCGGCGAGGAAGTAGCCGTCGCCGCCCCCGGGGCGGGCGCCGCGCGCGCAGGACACCAGCCAGGCCGACAGGGTGAGGAACGGCACGAGCAGCAGCCCCGTGGTCGTGCCCGTGTCGAAGACGGCCGTGCCGGACAGCTCGTAGGCGCGCCCGCCCGCCGTCCGGACCTCCACCTCGGCTCCGTGCCGGTGCTTCCCCGCGGCCGACTGCAGCACGATCTCGCGCGCCGGCCTGCCGGCTCCGCGCGGGGCGTACCAGCCCGTGCAGTCCGTGCCGGTCGAGTAGCCCTCGGCGTCGGCCGCCTCGTGGCACTCGTACACCGTGACGACGCCGTCGACGGGCCCGAAGCCGAGGATGGCGGCCAGCTGCGGGCCGGGCAGCAGCCACACCAGCCACCCGGCGAGCCCGAGGGACAGCACGGCGCCCACCGCGGCCGCCACCCGCCCCACGTTCCGTACGACCGTACGCACGGCGCCCCCTCTCCCCTCCTGGCCGGATACCCCGGGCGGAGCCGCCGTAATGCCGCTGCCGGGCCTCCGAACGCGGTCAGACGTTCGGCGGCCGGGGCCCGCCGGGGGCCGGACGCCGGCCCTTGACCGCCCAGGCGCGGGCGGTCAGCACGATCGCCCCGTCCGCCCTCACCGGCACGGCCTCCCGGAGTGCCTCGCGCAGCCGGTCCCGTGCCGCGGGGCCGAGACCGGCGGCGAACGCCGGGGCGGGGCCCTGCCCGGCCAGGAACGGCACCCAGAAGTCGTCGAAGTCACCGAACGCGGTGTCCACCTCGATCGGCGCGACGTCCACCTCGGCCAGCCCCGCCTCCGTCCAGAGCGCCCGCAGCGGCTCCGGCCGGCACACGGGGAACCGGCGGGTCTCGTCCGCCTCCGCGGCGGACGGATCCACCGCCACGGCGGCCCGCCAGAAATGCCGGAGGAACTCCATGCCGTCCGCGTAGTCCCACACGTACGCGGCGACCAGCCCGCCCGGCCGCACCACCCGGACCGCCTCGGCGAGCGCGGCGCCGGGCGCGGGAAGGAAGTTGAGCACGAGCCCGCTGCCCACGACGTCCCACTCCGCGTCCCGTACGGGCAGCGAAGCCGCGTCACCGACGACGAACCCGGCGCGGGCGGGAGCACTCGCCCGGGCCGAGGCCACGAACCCCGGGGACGGGTCCACCCCCAGCACGGCCCGGGGCCGGCACCGTTCGGCGACGGCCCGGCTCAACGCCCCCGTACCGCAGCCCACGTCCAGCCACCGCAGCCCGTGCGCGCAGCCGAGCCACGCCACGAACCGCTCGGCGACCGGCCGGCTCCACCGCCCCATGTACCGCTCGTAGGCGTCCCCGGTCACCCACACCCCGAACCGCTGCTGCTCGTCCACAGCCCCAAGATGCCCGGCGCATGCCTCGGGGCGGGCCGGGACACCCCGGGACGCGCCTCGGAACGCGCCTCGGGACGCCTCACAGGATTCCGAGGAACCCCGGATCGACCCCGTCGAGCTGGAGGCACGACTCCCGGCTCAGACCCACCAGCTCCGCCATGGGCACGGGGCGCCGACTGGCCGCCCGCAGGTCCCGGCGCGCCTCGGCCGACCACAGCGGCGGGTGGAACGACAGGCCTTCCGTACCGCGCAGCCCGGCGACCTCCTCGTGCCACTCGGGCCACCGGACGCCCTCGTAGAAACCCTTGAGGTCCCCGCCGAGGACCCAGGACAGCCAAGCCGAATACCCGGCGCCGAGCGCCTCCCAGCGCAATGCCTCGGGAGCGAAGTAGACCACCTCGCCCGGGCCACCGGGCCGCCCGTCCCCGGCGGGGTCGGCGCCGTTGAGCGCGAACACCCCGCCCAGCACGTCCTGGGCCACGACCAGCCCCGCGTCCGGCCGCCACGCGGGATCGAATGCCTCGGGCATGCCGTTCACCGCGCCAAGCCCCGGCAGCCGGCCCGCGTCCGCGGCACCGGGACTCCCGAACACCCGGAGCCAGCCACCGTCCACGAGCAGCCCACCGCAGTTGAGCACGACCCCGCCGAGGTAGGACCGCGCTGTCACCTGCAACTGCATCAAGTCGGCCCGCCCCAGCGCGGCATCGCCCCCCACCACCTCAACGGCCACCCGCGCACCGGCGACTTCCTCGAGGAGAAGGGGCCAGGCGGGATCTTCGACGTCGGTCAGCTCATGGAGTACGCGCATCATCCCCGCATCGTCGCAGGGCACTTGAGCGGCAGCGGGGGTGGCCCTCGACGTCAGGCGGCCGGACCGGGCGACGACGTGGCCGGAAACGTCACGCACGCCGGTCCGAGCGCTCATCACGTGTACCTCCCATCCCGGCCACAAAGACGGTTTCCGGCCAAGCAATGTGAAGGTAAAGCGAAGGCACTTCCATAAACCCGCTGGTAGACGCGTTGAACCCGGTTGCACCCGAGGCGTGTTGGCCATTCACACGGTGGTCAAGTGATCGACTTGTGGGTAACGTGCACGTGTGCCCGCCGCTCGAAGGATGAGACGACGAGCACATCGTCGGACTTCTCCCTGACCAGGAGCGGACCGGCAACGACCAAGTAATCGGGGGAAAGAAGTCCGCGGGTGACCATTCGGTTTCCACGCCTGTTCAGGTTGCCCACGAGGGCTTCCTCCCCCTTGCGACAACGCAAGGGAATTCCAAATGAATCGCAACACCCTGCGCATGGCGGCCGTTTCGGCCGTTGCAGCCATCGCCATCGGGGGCGGCGCCGGTCTGGCCCAGGCCTCCTCGGCATCCGTGGCGGCGCCCCAGTCCGTCTCGGCCACCCAGCAGGCGGAGGCGCAGCAGGCCGCGCGCACCCTGCTCGCGAGCCCGCTCGCGGCTGACCTGACGCCTGCCGAGCGCACCGAGATGAACAAGATCGTCGCCGGTGAGGCCTCGGCCGCCAGCAAGTGGAGCGCCATCCGCGCCGCCTTCAGCAAGGTCGGTGGCTTCGCCAAGGCCATCGGCGGCAAGTACAGCGACTTCAAGGCCTGGTACGAGGGCCTGTCGTGGTGGGTCCGGGCGCCTCTCGCCGCCATCTCTCCGGGACTGACGCTCCTCGAGATCTACAACGCCCTGCGCGGCTGACCGAGCTCCGCGGCTGATCCGGTGACGTCGGCCGGGCCGTCCGGGTTCTTCCCGGACGGCCCGGTCCGCCGCCACTCCGGAACCGTCGAAGCACCACCCCAGCACCACCCCAGCACACCCCAGCACCACCCGGAACGAAGACGGAGTACCCGGGATGACCGATACCAAGTCCGCCCGAGCAGCCGGTGAAGGCGCCTGGGCCCTGCCCCTGCTGACCCTCGTCCCGGTGGTGGCCCTCCGCTATCTCACCGCACCCTCCACGCCCTGGCTCGTCATTTCCTGGGCGTTCTGCGCCCTGTCCGCGGTATTGATCGCGGCGGGCTGGGTGACGGTTTCCCGTCATGGAATGCGCGGCCCCAGTGCCTGGGTGACGAGTGTTCTCGCGCACGCGGCTCTCGCGGTGCAGGTGATCTGGCTCGTACGGAATTGATTCCGACGTATACGTGAAGTCGCCGACGTGAAGTCGGGCCGTAATTGACGGACATTCTCATCGGGGGAAGAAGCCCGCGGGTGACGCCCCTTCGGTTTCCACGCCTGTTCAGGTCGTCGAGTGCGGGCTTCCTCCCCCTTGCGATAACGCAGGGAGACCCTACATGAACCGCCACCCCATGAATACGGTGGTCGAGGCGGAAGGTCTCGGCCGGTCCTTCGGCCCCAAGCGGGTGCTGGACGACGTCTCGTTGACCCTCCGCGCCGGCGAGGTGACCGGATTCGTCGGCGCCAACGGGGCCGGCAAGTCCACCACCATCCAGCTGATGCTGGGCCTCCTGCACGGCGAGGGCAGCACCCGCTACCTCGGCCGCCCCCTGCACGCGTGGGGCGCTCCGGGGACGGTCGTCGGTGCCGTGCTCGGCGGGGTCGCCGGTCACCCCAAGCACCGTGTACGGACCCATCTGCGCATGGTCGCCGCCGGCAGCGCGGCCGACGACCGGCGGGTCGACGAGCTCCTGGCCACCGTCGGCCTGACCGGGGCGGCCGGGCTGCGCCTGGACCAGCTGTCGCTCGGGATGTCCCAGCGGGTCGCCATCGCGCAGGCCCTGCTGGGGGATCCGCCCGTACTGATCCTGGACGAGCCGGCGAACGGGCTCGACCCGCATTCGATCCGGTGGCTGCGCGAGTTCCTGCGCGGTCAGGCCGAGGAGGGCGGGCGGGCCGTGCTGGTGTCCAGTCACTTCCTCGGCGAGATGGAGCAGTTGGCCGACCGGGTGGTGGTGCTGTCGCGCGGCCGGGTCGTGGCGGCCTCCCCCATGGCGGACCTCCTGGAACGGGCCGCCGACCGGCGGGTGGTGACCGTGGAGTCACCGGACCTGCCGGGGCTCGCCGGCCTCGTCGCGGCGGCCGGCGGCCGGCTCGACCCCACGGGCGGGCAGAGCGCGCGCATCACCGGCCTGGACCGCGTCCGGATCGGCACCCTGGCCGCCGAGAACCGGCTGCCGCTGTACTGGCTGCACGAGGCGGGACCGTCCCTGGAGGAGTTCTACCTGGGCATCGCGGAAGAGGAGTTCAAGATCTCGTGAGTTCTCCCGTCACGGAACCGTCGCCGACCCGGCCGGCCGGTTCCACCCCCCTCACCCCCGTGTCCCGCGCCGAGGCCTTCCGCCGGGCCTGCCGCTACGAGTGGCGGCACCTGGCCGGGCTGCGCTCCACATGGGTGCTGCTCGGCGTCGCGGCGCTGCTGAGCCTGCTCGCCGGGGTCACGGTCCTGCTCGACCACGACGCGGGCCGGCAGCCCGTCGGCGCCGCCGCCGTGGCCGACGCGGTCACCTGGGCCCCGCTGGCCACGCAGGTCCCCGCCCTGTGCTTCTTCCTGCTGGTCCTCGGCACCGGCCCCGTCTCCACCGACCTCGTGCGCGGTGCCGCCCGTACGACGTGGCTGGCGGTCAACGGGCGGTCTGCCGCCTATGCCGCCAAGTGCCTGGTCGGCTTCCTGGTCGGGGCCCTGACCGCCGCCGCGAGCGCGCTGCTGGGCGCCCTGTCCTGCGCCGTCGTGCTGGCCGCGTCCGGTGCGGCGCAGCCCGAGTGGGGCCGGGTGGCGGCGCCCGCCCTGCGGTTCAGCCTGTGGACGGGCTGCTGGGCGCTGCTGTGCCTCGCGCTGGTGTCCCTGATCCGCAGCCGGATCATCCCGGTGCTGTTCCTGTGCATGTGGCCGCTGATCGTCGAGCGCCTGCTGGGCGGGCTGCTCGGCCGGATCCCGGGGCTGGACGGGATCGGCGGGCTGCTGCCGTTCGCGGCCGGCCGGGCGATGCTGACCGACGTGTCCGCGTACCCGGCGGACGACCGGCCGTTCGCCCGGGCGCTGGTGGGCTCCGACCTCGCCACGGGCCCGGCGACGGGCCTGTTCTGCCTCTACACCGTGCTGATCGCGGCGGCGGGCTGCTGGGCGTACCGCCGCCGGGACGCAACGCCGGGGTGAGGCCCCGCGCGGGCCCACGCGCCCCGCGCACGTCCGTATCGCGGGGCGCCCCGGCGGGGTTACCGTCGGACCACGGGGAGGCGGACGATCACCGTGCACCACGCACGGGCCGTGCTCGCGGGGGCCCGTGGCAGCGGCATCGACACCGTGCCGCTGCTCCAGGAGGCGCAGATCCCGCCCCTCCTCCTCGGTGACGACCGGGCGCGGGTCACGCCGGCGCAGTTCGCCCGGCTGTTCCGGGCCCTGTACCGGACCACGCAGGACGAGTTCCTCGGGCTGGGCGCGGTGCCCAGCCGCCCCGGCACCTTCGCGATGATGTGCCACGCCTCGCTCGGCTGGCGGGACCTGGGCGCGGCCACGGAACGCGCTGCCGCCTTCTACGGGCTGTTCCCGGGCGGCCCGGAGCTGTCCCTCGAAGTGACCGGCTCCGAGGCGCGGTTCACCGTACGGCACGACCTGTCCCGCGACGAGGAGCGGTTCCTCACCGAGTGCGTGCCGGCCATCTGGCACCGGCTGAGCAGCTGGATGGTCGGGGGGCGCATCCCGCTCGCGCACGCGGCCTTCACCTGTCCCCCGCCGCCGCACGAGGACGAGTACGAGACCCTCTTCGGCTGTCCGGTCCGCTTCGGGGCGGACCGTACGGGCGCCGCGTTCGACGCACACTGGCTGACGGCCCCCCTTGTACGGGACGAGGCCGCGCTCGACGCGATGCTGCGCCGGGCCCCTTCGACCTGCTCCCCCGCCCGGAGTACGGGACCACCGTCGCGGAAGCAGGTGCGCCGCACGCCGACCCGGCGGCTGCGCACGTCCCCGCGGCTGCCGGCGCTGGCCGAGGTGGCGGCGCTGCTCGCGGTGTCCCCTGGCGACGCGGCGGCGCAGGCTCCGGCAGGAGGGGACCTCGTTCCAGGACCTGAAGGACGGCGTTCGCCGGGACGCGGCCATCGCCGGCCTGGCCGAGGGCGGCGAGCCGATCGCGGAACTCGCGGCCCGCCTGGGCTTCTCGGAGGACACCGCCTTCCACCGGGCGTTCCGCCGCTGGACGGGCACGACGCCGGGGGCGTACCGGGTCGCATCGGGCAGGTAGCCGCACGGTCCAGTCGCCGGGACCGCACGCCGTGACATCGAGGGGCGGACGCTACACTCCGCGTGCCCGGAACTCGTGTGTGAATCCGAGGGGCCGGGCCCATTCGAGCTGGGGGGTTCATGAGATCGCTGCCGATGGGCAGAAGAGAACGGAGCGGTCGGGGGCGGGGTGGCAAGATTGCCGCATCGGGCGCTCTGCTGCTGACGCTGCTGGCCTCGCTCGCGGGTCAGACCGCTACCGCTGTGGCGGCGCCGGCGGCGGCCTCTGCCGCGGGGCCGGGCTCGGCCGTGTCGGGTGAGGCGACGCTGCAAGGGCCGCCGAAGGCCGACCGGAACACAGACCCGAAGGCTGTGCACGAAGCGGCCGAAAAGGCCGCGCTACAGGCGCTCCGGACGACCGGGGTCGCGGCCGCCTGCCCGTCGTCACTGTCACCGGACACCGTGGTCAGTTGCACGCTCGCGGCGGACACGACCGCTTCCTTCTCCTTCACGATGCCCCGGCAGAAGGACGTGGTGCTGCTCCAGATCTCCAGCCGGACCGTCCGCAAGCTGACCGGTCCGGGCGGCGCCGTCGTTCCGTGCGAGAGCGTCTATCACGCCGGCGAGCAGTACCCGCCGCTCCAGTGCCCCGTCAGTCAGGCCGGGGCGTACACGCTGGAGGTGAAGAGCAGCGACGGGAGCGCGCAGGACATCGGGGTCTCGTACACGGCGCTCCTCTCCTCCACCGCCTGCAAGGCGGTTGGCCCGGCCGATCGCAAGCTCGGCTCCCCCACCGTGTTCCACGGCTATCCCGGCGCTTTCTCCGCAGGTGACTGCTACACGCTGGACCTGGCCCCGGGTGACGTGCTTCGCAGCCGTCTCGTCTCTGAATACCCGTGGTTCACGAGGGTGGTCTACGACGCCGACGGCAAGAAGGTGTGCACGGATCCGGACGCCGGGTCGTCTGCGTTCGAGTGCAGACTCACCGGTACCGCGCCGTTCCGTACGATCGTGCACGGGAGCGGCGGCTACGACCTGACCCTGGCACGGTTGTCCAGGGCCGAGGGTTGCGCCGTCGTGGACCCCCAGGCGTACGGGCTCTCGCCGGACGTGAGTTCCACGGTGCCCTGCCGCACCCTGCGGGTCACTCAGGCCGGCACGTACACCATCGTCCCGGTCTCCTCCTCCGACTACGCGCCGATGGGTGAGATGTACCTGCCGGACGGGACCCCGGGGTGCTCGTACCGCAATGGCCCCTGCGCCTTGGCGGCCGGCGACCACACGTGGGTCGTCAGGGCCGACATCGACGAGGCGCGCGCGTTCGGCATGGCGTTCCGCTCCACGAAGGAATCCCGGGGCTGCACCCCGGGCAACGACAACGGCCTGGTGGCCGGCCCGGCGACCGGGACCTTCTCCGGCCCCGGGCAGGAGTTCTGCCTGACCCTGCCGACCTCCACCGGCAAGGGCGTCTACCTGCTCAGCCGCCCGCCCGCCGGGGGCACGGACGTCGTGGCCACGGTCTACGACGCCACGGGAAGCAAGCAGTGCCAGGTCAAGAGGCACGAGGACCCCGTCTGCCGGCTGACCGGGACCGCCCCGTTCCGCACGGTCCTGACCGGTGCACCGGCCAAGGCGTACGGCTTCGTGGTCCACCGGACCGGTGAAGCGGCGGGCTGCACTCCCTGGCGGCAGACCGGATTCGACAACACTCCCGGCGCGACGATCTCGCTGTCCGGGACCTCGCCTCAGGCCTGCCTGAGCATTGCCGCAGATCAGCACTCCACGATGGAGACGATCGGCCAGGCCGCCAGGTCCTCGACGCTGACGACGGCGATCTATCTCGCCGACCCCGCCGGCACGGTGTGTGCCTCCGACGTGTGCGTTCTGTCCGCGGGCACGGCCTACACGGCGATGGCGTTCAGCCCTTATGAGGTTACGTTCGACCTGGCTCGGCGTGACGTCTCGCCGAGCTCGTCCTGCGCGGCTCCGGCCTCCACGAAGGTCGGCGGACCGTCCCTCTCCTTCGCTCTCGCGTCAGCTCTGGACTCACGATGCGTCCGGGTCGCCGCGGCCTCCTCGGACAAGTTCTGGTTGGCCGCGCGCACACCGGTCGACCGCTACTCGCCCTCCGCCACCACGGTGACGGTCGTCGATCCCGCCGGACGGGTCGTGTGCCGGCAGGAGCAGACTCCCTCGTGCCGGGTCTCCGGCTCGACCTCGTACGTCGCGATCGTGAGCGTCGCGCCGCACCCGGGGAAGCCCGCCCGCGTCAACGTGGACACCTGGAAGGTGGGCACGGCGGCGGGCTGGACGCCGGAGTGCACGGCCGACCGGGTGTCGGACGACTCGTCGGTGATCCGCAGCGGCGTGCTCACCGAGCAGGCCACGGCCCGCTGCATGGTGGTGGCCATGAAGCCTTCCCATGCGTTCGGGGTCGGCCTGACCACCACGGCGGACGACCTGCGGCAGGACGCCGGATCCGTGGAGCTGAATCTGCACAACGGCCCGGGCTGGACCCAGTCCGCCGCCGAATCCGGATACGGGTGCACGGGCGGCCTCTGCTCGGCATCCGGCAGCGCCGCAGCCGGCGACGCCGTGCTGCTGCTGAGCGCAGGGAAGGCCGCGACACCTGTCGAGTACAGCCTGCAGGGAGCCTGCTCCGCGGGCTGCAAGACGGCCCCCGACTCCTGGATCAGCGGGATCAGCCCGGCGGCCGGACCCGCGGGCACCCTGAATCAGGCGGTCATCCACGGCGTCGGGTTGCGCCTGTGGACCGAGGTGAGGCTGATGCCGGGTGACGACCCGTTCGCCGAGGGGACCGTCATGAAGGTGCTCTCGGTGAGCCCTGACGGTACGTCGATGAAGGTGCTGGTAGACACCAACGGTCTCAAGCCGGGCCTGTACGACGTGGGGCCCTACATCGGGGGACACCGGATCGTCAAGGCGTACACGGTCACCGCCCCCGCGTCCGCGCAGACAGGCAGCCGGTTCGTGCCGGTCGGCCCGCAGCGGTTTCTGGACACGCGTGACGGCACCGGAGCGAAGCAGCAGCGCGTCGGGCCGGGCGGGGTCGTCACCCTCCAGGTCGCAGGCGTCAACGGCGTCCCGGCCACGGGGGTGACCGCGGTCGTCATGAACGTCACCGCCGTCTACCCCACCCAGGCCGGACACGTCACCGTCTACCCCAACGGGCAGCCGGCACCCCAGTCCTCGAACCTCAACTTCACGGCCGGACAGATCGTCCCCAACCTGGTGACCGTACCCGTCGTCAACGGCAAGGTGGACCTCCGCAACAACGCCGGCTCCGTCGACCTCATCGCCGACGTCACCGGCTACTACACCGACAAGGTCGGGGTCGGCTCCGCGCTCAACTCGATCACGCCGTCGCGGTTCCTGGACACGCGTGACGGCACCGGAGCGAAGCAGCAGCGCGTCGGGCCGGGCGGGGTCGTCACCCTCCAGGTCGCAGGCGTCAACGGCGTCCCGGCCACGGGGGTGACCGCGGTCGTCATGAACGTCACCGCCGTTTACCCCACCCAGGCCGGACACGTCACCGTCTACCCCAACGGGCAGCCGGCACCCCAGTCCTCGAACCTCAACTTCACGGCCGGACAGATCGTCCCCAACCTGGTGACCGTACCCGTCGTCAACGGCAAGGTGGACCTCCGCAACAACGCCGGCTCCGTCGACCTCATCGCCGACGTCACCGGCTACTACTCGGCCACCGGATCGGCCTTCTCCCCGGCGGGTCCGGTCCGGCTGCTCGACACCCGTGACGGCACGGGTGCGCGAACGGGGGCCGTGGGTCCCGGTGGCCTCGTCAGCCTCCGGGTGGCCGGGGTTGCGGGAGTGCCCGCGCAGGGAGTGACCGCCGTGGTCCTGAACGTCACGGTCACCAACCCCACCGCGTCCAGCCACATGATCGCCCACCCGCACGGCGCCGCGCGTCCGAACGCCTCGAACCTCAACTACACGGCCGGACAGACAGTCCCCAACCTGGTCGTGGTTCCGGTGGTGGACGGACGAGTGACGTTCTTCAACAACGCGGGCTCCGTCGACGTGATCGCCGACCTCAACGGCTACTTCACCTCCTGACCGTCCCGATACCCGAACGAGGGCCCTGTCCGATCCTGATCGGACAGGGCCCTCGGTGCTCTCACAGGCCGCGTCGCCCCATGCGTATCCGGCGCTCCCGGAACTTCGTCCTCGCCGCCGGCTCAGCCGCGGCCCACCGCCACGGCGTACGCGGCGTCGCGCACCTCCGGTTCGGGGTGGGAGCGGAGCGCGAAGACGGCCTCGCGGCAGGGTTCCGTCCAGCCCTGGCGCAGGCCGAGGGCATGGACGAGAGCGACCGCGAGCAGGCCTTCGGCGAGCCCGTCGCCCAGGGCGGCCACGGCTGCGAGCACGGGTTCCGGGTTCTGCAGCGCATCCCCGTACCGGTGGCGCTCGTGCAGGTACTGGGCCGTCCGCCCCGCGAGCGCGGGACGCCCCCGCATCACGTGCGCGAGCGCGCGCAGGGCCCGCGCCAGGTCTTCCACGGACGGGGACGCGGTGAGGTCGACGGCGTGGGCGAGGAGCGCGGCCCGCAGGGGCGTCAGGGTCGGAACGCCCGCAAGCTGACGGGCCAGGGGACCGCTCAGCCGGTTCACGTTCGCGGCGTACTGGTTCCCGGCGAGGGCCTCTAGGCGCCGCCGGGCCGGCAGGTCGGGGCCCGGCCGTCCGCCGGTGTCCCGGGGGTCCGCCTCGCCGGCGGTGACGATCTCCACGAGGCGGGCGACGACCCCGTGCAGCACGCTGCCCGGCTCCGCCCCGCCCACCGGGTGCGGCAGGTCGGACAGGGCGACGGCACGCAGGCCGTCGTGGGCGCGGCGGGCGATGTCCCAGTGGACCGAAAGGTCGGTGCAGAGACCGCTCAGGACCTCCGTGACCTCCGGCGTGCAGCGGACCCAGCCCGCCAGCGCGGACACCGCCGCGGCGGCCACCTCCGTGTCCCCGTCGGCCGTCAGCCGGGCGACGAGCGCCCCGTACCGGGCACGGTGGGGCCGGGGGACGTCGAGGGGCGAGCGCTCCAGGAACGCCTTCCGGGCCGCGGCGGGGCCGTGGGTGACGACCCGCTCCAGCAACTCCACCGCCCCGGGTGCCGGGAGCAGCGCCACGGCCTGGCCGGTGACGGCGGCCAGTACGTCGGGATGGCCGCCGGGGTCCCGTGCCACCGTGAGGAGGAGTTCGGCGGCGGCCTGCGGCGGCAGGTGCAGGGCCGCCAGGCGGGCCGCCGCCTTGCGGACGGTCACCTTCACCCCGCTCTCGCGGGTCAGCAGCCCGCGCAGCAGGGCGGCGAGCAGGCTGGGACGTACGCGGTCCGCGACGCGTCCCGCCGCGGCCCAGGCGGTCGCCGCACCGTCCGTTCCCGCGTGGTCGAGCAGGATCGTGAGGGCCTCGTCCGGCGCGCTGCCGTGGCCCGAGGCCTCCAGTGCGGCACGCGCCAGCGCCGGCGGGACGGCTTCGCCCACGGGCTGCGCGGAGGGCAGGTACCGCCGGACGAGGGCGGGTCCGTGTTCCGGTACGGCGGCCACGGCACGCAGCAGTTTCGCGCGCTCGTCCAGGCTCCGGGCATCGTCGGCGAGGGCCGCGCGGACAAGCCGTACGGCCGCCTCCTGCTGGTGGGGCGTCCACCGGTCGGCGTGGCGGAGGTCGGGCAGTTCGCGCGGCGCGCCCGGCGGCGGGAAGCGGCCCGGGGGCGGCGTCCCGACGAGGGCGCGGCCCAGGAGGTCCGTCCGCTCGGCGGCCAGTACGGCGAGCACGGGCGCGGTGAACGCGGCCGACGGCTCCCGCTCCAGCAGCTGCGCCACCCGTTCGCCGCGCTCGGACGGGCTGCCGCCCAGCCACAGGGCGGCCACCTGGGGGAAGTCCGCGTCCGAGCAGGAGCGCAGGGTGCGGGCGAGCCGGTCCTGGAGCCCGGGGAGGCGGTGTGCCCGGCGCCCGAAGGCCTTCGCCACTTCGATCAGGGGCCCCGTGTCGCCCCGGGCGGAGGCCCCGTCCAGCCAGGGCAGGAGCCTGTCGAGGAGGGCGCTCTCCCGGCCCGCGGGCAGGGTGCGGGCGGAGGCGTCGAGCTCCAGGGTGCCGGTGTGCGCGGTGAGCGCCCCGATGATGCGGACGGCGGCCGCCTCGGCGGCCGGGTCGGCCAGTCCGAGGAGCTTCAGGGCCAGGCCGCCCACCGTCCACCGGGTGAAGTCCGAGCAGTCCCTGGCGCTCAGTGCGTCGAGGCACAGCCGCTCCAGCGGCCCCGGTGCCGACGCCGGACCGGCTCCCGCCGCCGCAGCCACCGCGGCCGCCAACAGCCCGTCGCCCAGGCGTTCGAAGTCGTCCAGGACGCTCTGGCGCACCGCGTCCCGATCGTTGCCCACCCTGACCGCCGCCAGGTCCATGACCTCGGCCACGGCGCGGGCGTCCTCGGTCAGGGCGGCGTTGGAGACGATCCACATCCAGAGGGCCTCGCGCTCATCGGCGTCGGCGCCGGTGAGCGCCGCGAACAGCTGCGGCCGGGCCTGCTCGGGCGGCAGGAGGCTCAGCGCCGACCAGAGGTTCCATGTCGACCCGCCATCGGCGCGGAGTGCCTCGATCTTCGCGGTGGCCTCGGCGTACCGCTGCGGCGGGGGCAGCACGGCGAGTACGTGGTCGCGCAGCCCGTGCTCGGCGGTGTAGCGGTCGTGTGCGGTGACGGCCGTGGCGAACGTGTGGCGGCGGGCCGGCGGCACCAGGGCGAGCAGGGTCCTGAAGGCGTCCCGGTGGAACCACCGGGAGGCGTACCGGGGCAGCGAGGGCGGCTGGGCGTCGACGAGCTGCCGCAGGACCCGCCGGTTCGGGGTCCGCTCCCAGCGGGCGGTGCTGCGCTCGGGCGCGGCGAGCCACCGCGTGATCCGCTCGGCGTCCACCGCGACCAGGTCGCCCAGCCTGTCGTGCACCGGTCCCGGCAGCCGGGCCGGGCCGTGGCGCTCCAGCAGTTCGAGGACGCGTTCCGGTGCGGCGGGCAGGGCGGCGCCGATGCCGGTGGCGTGCCGTGTCCACCAGCGGTCGTGGTATCCGGCGGGCAGGGCCGCGAGTTCGCGTTCGGCGTGGTCGAGCACGGCGTGGGGGTGGCGCAGGGCCAGTCGGCTCCAGCCCTCGAAGGGAACCGCCGCGGCGAGCTCCGGCAGCGTCCGTGCCGCGAACTCCGGGGAGCAGCCGGGCAGCAGGCGGGCCGCGTCGCGGTCGCCGTACGCGGTGCGCAGGCGCGGCACGAGCCGCTCGGCGAGCGCCGGCCGGTTCCCCTCGCGCAGCAGCCGTGCCAGGTCGGCGCGGACCGAGGCCGGGGCGTCGTCGAAGGCGGCCTCGACGGCCCGGTCGGGCACGGGCAGCCGTCGGGCGCCGCGGAGCGCGTAGCGGCGTACGACGGGATCGGGATCGGCGAGCCGGTCCGCCAGGTGGGGTACGTCGCCGCCGACCAGTGCGGCCAGGGCGGCGAGCCGGCGCCCGTACGGGCCCAGGGCGTCCAAATCAGCGAGCAGCGGCGGCAGTTCGCCGCGGTCGGCGAGGCGGCGGGCGGTGACGGCGGTGAGGCGGAGCCGGGCGGCGAACGGGAGGGGGGTCACGGCGGCGAGCAGCTGCTCGGCGGTATCGATCATCGCGGCCCATTCTGCGCACCGGCCCGGCTCCCGCCCACCGGTTTTCCACCTCGCGCCGGGCCCCGGCGGGGGTCGGGGCGGAGAGGGCACGGCCGTGCCGCGGGGGGGGGTGCTCGGCCGGACGGCCCCCGCCGCGCCCGTGTACCAGTACCACGCCCGCGGCGACGAGCTGATCCCGTACGCGGTGGGCCGCGCGCTGCGCTCCGACTGGTGCGCGCGGGGCGCGAACGTCGAGTTCGACACCATCTGGGTCGGCGAGCACGTCAGCGGCGTGATCACCCAATCCCTGGCGGTCGGGGACTGGATGGCGGACCGCTTCGCGGGCCGCGCCACGCACCCCGACTGCTGAGGGAGGGGTTCAGTCCTCGGCGGGGCAGGACCGCGTCCCGGACGGCAGCCGGCCGCCGACGAGGAAGTCGTCCACGTACTCCCGCACGCACTTCGAGGACGAGTAGCCGGTGTGCCCGTCGCCCTTGAAGTCCACGATCACGGCCGAGCCGAGACGTTCCGCCGTCTCCTCCGTCCACTCGTACGGGGTGGCCGGGTCGCCGCGGGTGCCGACGAGGAGCATCCGCGGGGCGCCGGGGTGGTCGATCCTGCGGATGAAGTCGGTGCCCGCGGGGCGTCCGTAGCATCCGAGGACGGTCGCCAGCTGGTTCGGCCCGAAGATCTTCGAGGCCTCCAGGAACTCGCCCCGCAGCTCCTCCTGGCGGTCGTGCAGCGCCCGCGCGACGGCGCCCGCGCTGGCGCCGGGCCTGATCTTCAGCCGGTCGGGGTCGTCCGCGCAGTTCACGGCGGTCAGGGCGGCCCGGGCGTTGTCGGCGGGGACGGCGGGGACGGCGGCGGTGCCGGGACGTCTTTCCTCGTGCGTCGGGCCGCCCAGCTGGAGCAGCCCGACCGGGTCGTGGCCGCGTTCGGCCAGGGCGAGTGCTTCGGCGAGGTCGGGCCACATGTCCTTCGCGTAGAGGGCGGCGCCGATCGCGCCGACCGCGTCCTGCCCGGTCACTGGCGAGCCGTCGTCGCCGATCAGCGGCTCCTCGTCGAGCCGTTGAACGAGGGCGGCCACCTTCTCCTTGGCGGTGCGGGTGTTGGTGCCGTAGACGCAGCCGGGCCGGTGGGCGCACCAGGTGAGGAAGTTGTCGAGGGCCCGCTGCTGGCCGCGTGCCGATACGAGTGCCTGTTCGCTGAGCGGTTCGGTGAGGGTGTCGACGCCGTCGAGGACCATGCGGCCGGTCCTGTGCGGGAACTGCGCGGCGTAGACGGCGCCGAGGCGGGTGCCGTAGGAGAAGCCGAGGAAGTCGAGCTTCTTCTCGCCGAGGGCCTGGCGGATCCGGTCCATGTCGCGGGAGACGTTGACGGTCCCGATGTACGGGAGCACGGGCCCGGAGGCCTGCTCGCAGCGTCGGACCCGGGCGCGGAGGGCGGCGAGCTGGGCGGTGGCGGTCTCCTCCGCCGCGTCCGCGGAGGCGCCGCCGCAGGAGACGGGCTCGCTGTGGCCGACGCCGCGGGGGTCGAAGGCGACGAGGTCGTAGCGCTTGCCGAGTTCGGCGAAGGCGGTGGGGTCGGCGGCGAGGCCGGCGATGCCGGGGGCGCCGGGGCCGCCGTAGTTGAGCACGAGGGAGCCGAGGCGGTGGTGGGGCTCGGCCGCGGGTATGCGGGCGAGGGCGAGGCGGACGTGGCCGGTGCGGTGGCCGCCGTAGTCGAGCGGTACGTCGAGGGTCGTGCACTGCATCCCCGCCGGGACGTGGGGTTCGGGGCAGGCGCCCCAGCGGAGGCCGTGCCGGGTGGGGGCGGGGGCGGGCGCTGCCGCGAGTGCGAGTGCGGCCAGCGCCAGTATGCCGAGCGCGGCGGGTGCGGCGGTACGGGTGCGGGGCACGGACCCTCCTCCGGGCGGACCCCCCGGCCCACCATAGGCGCGGCCCGTCCCGGCGGCACTCCCAGCCGCGCCCCGGGGTGACCGCTGCCACTCCGCGACGGCGGGGTCGGGTGTGGGGCGGGGTGCCCCGCAGGGCGTCGAACGAACCACGCCCCCCACACTTGGCGGTGCCTCTGCAGGTTCGACGCCCGAGGGGGTGCCCCGGCGCGCGGCCGGGCCCGGCGGCCCCTCGTGCCGCCCGCCCCGGGGTGCCGCTGCGCGGAGCAGTCCCCTACCCTCCCCCAGACTCCGTCCGGGGGGACCCCCTCTTCCACCGTTCCCCGGCCTCCGCCCGGACCCACCCTGGGGCTCCGCCCCAGACCCCGCGCCTCAAACGCCGGCGAGGCTGGATCGGCCCGGCAGCTGGATCGGGCCCCGCCCGGACCCGCGCCCCACACGCCCGCGAGGCCGGGTGGGGGGCTCCGCCCCAGACGCCGGCGAGGTTGGAGCGGGGCTCCGCCCGGACCCCGCGCCCCCCACGCCCGCGAAGCTGGATCGGGCCCTGCCCGGACCCCGCGCCCCCCACGCCCGCGAAGCTGGATCGGGCTCCGCCCGTACCCGCGCCGCACGCCCCCGCCGGGGCTGGAACTGCAGCCTCGCCGGCGTTTGAGGCGCGGGGGCCGGGGCGGAGCGCCGGGCGTTCGGCCCCCGCCGGGAGGCTAGCGGGCGCGGTACAGGGCCTCGATGCGGTCCGCATAGTCCCGTGCGATCGCCGGCCGCCTCAGCTTCAGCGACGGCGTCAGATGGCCCCGCCCCTCCGTGAACTCCCCCGGCAGCACCGCGAACCGCCGGATCGATTCCGCCCTCGACACCAGCTGGTTCGCGTCGTCCACCGCCCGCTGGAGGTCCGCCAGCAGTTGTTCGTCCTGCACCAGCACCCGCATCGGCACGTCCTGCTTCTTGTGCATCTGCCGCCAGTGCGCCAGCCCGTCCGCTTCCAGGGTGATCAGCGCGGTGACGTAGGGCCGGTTGTCGCCGACCACCATGCACTGACCGACGAGCGGGTGGGCCCGCAGCCGGTCCTCCAGGGGCGCCGGGGCCACGTTCTTGCCGCCCGAGGTGATGATCACGTCCTTCTTGCGGCCGGTGATCGTGAGGTACCCGTCCTCGTCGAGTTCCCCGATGTCGCCGGTCGGCAGCCAACTGCCGACCGGGACGCCCTGCCCGCTGTTCCAGTAGCCCGCGAAGACGTGCCGGCCGCCCAGCAGCACCTCCCCGTCGTCCGCGATCCGCACCGACGTGCCCGGCAGCGGCCACCCCACGGTGCCGAGGCGGGGCCGCTGCGGTGGGCTCACGGTGCTGGCGCCGGTCGTCTCCGTGAGCCCGTACCCCTCGAAGACCTCTATCCCGGCCCCGGTGTAGAAGGCGGCGAGCCTCCGCCCCAGCGGGGAGCCGCCGCTCAGGACGTACCGCACGCGCCCGCCGAGCGCGGCCCGGATCCGCCGGTAGACCAGCGGGTCGTACAGCGCCCGCGCCGCACGCATCCCGAGCCCGGGGGCCTTGCCCTTGCCCGTCCCCTCCACCGACTCGCCGAAGCTGCGCGCGATCCGGGCGGCCCGGTCGAAGGAGGAGGCCCGTCCCATCTTCTCGGCGGTCGCGCGGGCCGTGTTGTAGACCTTCTCCAGGACGTAGGGGATGGCGAGCAGGAACGTCGGCCGGAAGCCCGCGAGGTCCTCCAGCAGGTCCTCGGTACGGATGCTCGGCGCGTGCCCCAGCTTCACCCTCGCCCGCATGCACCCGATGGCGACCATCCGTCCGAAGACGTGCGACAGCGGCAGGAACAGCAGCGTGGACGCCGGGTCGCTGCTCACCGACCTGAAGACGGGGTGGAGCAGCTCGACGGCGTTGTCGACCTCGGCGAAGAAGTTGGCGTGGGTGAGCACGCATCCCTTGGGCTGTCCGGTGGTGCCGGAGGTGTAGACGATGGTCGCGACGGAGTCCGGCGTACGGGCCGTCAGGCGCTCGTGCACCACCTGGTCGGGCAGGTGCTCGCCGGCCTTGACGAGCCGCCCCACCGCGCCCGTGTCGAGTGCCCACAGGTGCGTCAGCCAGGGCAGGGCGGTCCGCTCGATGCTGATCATGCGGGCCTGCGCGGTGTCCTCGACGGCGCAGGCGACGGCGCCGGAGTCCTGGATGATCCAGCGGGCCTGGACGGCGGAGGAGGTCGGGTAGATCGGTACGGTGATCAGCCCCGCCGCCCAGCCGGCGAAGTCGAGCAGGGTCCATTCGTAGGTCGTACGGGCCATGATGGCGAGCCGGTCGCCCTCGCGCAGCCCCTCCGCGATCAGGCCCTTGGCGACGGCGAGCACCTCGGCCGCGAACTCGGCGGCGGTGACGTCGCGCCAGGTCCCGTCCGGTTCCTTGCGGGCGAGCACCGGCTCGGTGGGGGCCTGGCGGGCGTTCTCGAACGGTATGTCCCCGAGGGACCCCCGCTCCGGCACGGCGGCGAGCGCGGGCACGTACACCTCGCGCACGACCCCGTCGACCACGGTCCTGACGGGCTCGACCAGCTTCGGCTCGGCGGCGTCCAAGGCGTGTCCTCCTGGGTCAGTCAGGTGTTACCGCCGGTAATCTAGGCACGGCGCACCACTGACGACCACCCCTCTGCACGGCTCCTTTCCACACCCCCCACATCGGCCCGCATCGCCCACACCGCGCCCATCGCCCCACATCACCGGTCGGGTCAGGCGGGCACCCCCTCGGCGACGGCCCGGTCGCCCTCCACGGGACCGGCCTCGCGTGCCCGGCTCAGGTCGCCGCTCGGGTCGCCGCTCGGGTCGCCGCTCCGGCCGTCGCCCGGATCGCCGCTCCGGCCCCGCAGCCAACCCCGCAGGCGGCCGGCCGGCCGCGAGAAGTCGGGGTCGTGTCCGAGCGGCGCCAGCAGCAGGACCAGTCCGGCCCACATGGCGAAGGCGAAGCTCCACAGGCCCATCGTCACCGCGATGAACAGGTGGAAGACGAAACCGGCGGGGAGCAGCATCCACCTCACCCGCTGCGGCATGAGCAGCGCCGCGGCGAGGGCTATCTCCAGCACCAGCGGCCCCCAGGTCATCGCGGCGACACCCAGGGGGTGTTCGACGACGGCGCCCAGGGCGGGCCGCAGCCAGTCGGGGGCGCCGAAGGCGTAGTTGTTGACCCAGTAGTACAGGGCGCTGCCATCGGCCCACTCCGCGTGCGGCAGCTTGGCCACGCAGGACTGGAAGTAGAGCACCGACATCTGGATCCGCGCGACGACCACCGCGCTGATGCCGATCAGCGCCCACAGGCCCTCACGGCCGCCTTCCGGGCGCCGGGCCGGCCCGCTGCGCTGCCAGTGCCAGCGGCGGGAGTCGCCCACGGCGACGAACGCCACCAGCAGGGACAGCAGCCAGGTGATCTGGTCGCCGCCGTCGGGGATGGAGATGCCCGAGAAGACGCTGAAGGCCACGTAGGCGTGGGGGATCGCGGTGTACCGCGGCCGCCACCCGGTGGCCGCGATCACGAGGACGAGGCAGCAGGCCCAGCGCATCGTGTCGTACTGCCCGGACGGCACCAGGCAGAAGGCGCCGGCCGCGGTGACCCCGCGGCACAGCGGGTACTGGCCGACGGTGGCCACTTCCCTGAACAGGGTCGCGGCATCGCTGAAGGCAAGCGTGCCGAGCGTGCCGAGGGCGAGCAGCGTCCGGGCCAGGCCGTACCCGGCGGCCCAGGGCAGGGGGATCGTCCGCCTGCGCATCAGCAGGTCACCTCCAGCACCATGACGCGTTCCACGGTGTGCGCGTCGTCGACGAGGTCCCGCCAGGCCCACGGGGTGGGGCGTTCCTGGAGCAGACCGACGGTCCCGCAGAGTGTCGGCTCGGGCTGGCCGTTGCGGACCTGGCGGGCGGCGGCTCCGAAGCCTTCGAGGCAGGTGCGCCGGTCGTCCGTGCAGTCATGCCAGTCGTCCTTCTGTGCGGCGGCGAGCAGCATGGAGATCTCGACCCCCTGGGCGCGCGACGCGCGGTCGAGGCCGAAGGCGTTGCGGGGTGAGGCGTGAGGGGTGAGGGAAAGAGACTTCCACTCGGCGCCCCCGTCCCCCGTTCTTTTCCCGAAGGGGATCACTTCGGGATCCCTCGGGGATTTCGTGAAGAATGCCCAGCCCTGTGGGGCGACATTCACCACGGTGAATCTCGCCGTCTTTTGAGCGGGCAGCGTGACTACATTCTTGGGAATTTGTTCCTGGACGACGTAGGCGATGACCACAGCCCATACGACGGCCACGACGACGATCGCATTCAGCGGCACGGAAACGGAATGTCCCCCGCGGCGAACGAATGCGGAACATACTCTTCTCATTTTGTTCTTCATGATGGTGTCCCTGCCCCCGTGGGGCGCAGAAGGCCCGCCGACGGGACGGAGAGTCTGCAGCCTCTCCGTCCACGAGGAGGTACTAGGCCTTGAGCGCCTTCGTGACCTGCGCGACGGCTTCGTCCCGCGTCAGCGGGGTGGCGTCACTGCTGGTCGGCTCGGGGCTCCAGAACCAGTTCTTGCCCTTCACGAAGTTGGCACCGACCGCGACCGTGACGGTCACCACGGCGCCGGCCGCGGTGACGACGGCCGCGATGTGCACGACGGCCGCACCCACCGCGACCGTGACGCCGCAGAGCTGGCCGTTTTCCACCGGAGTGGCGGAGTTGTCCTTCTGGGCGACCGACATCAGCATGTTCTGGGCGTCGATGACGGCCTTCTCGACCTGCCTCGGGTCACCGCTGCGGGCCTTGCGGCTGAGGTCGGCGAAGAAGCGGGGCGAGTGCTTGTCGATCAGGTCGATCACGGCGTTCGACGCGCGGATCTCGTCGACGTCGCCGTTGTCGAGGTTCTGCCGGGCCTCGGAGAAGAGCGGCAGCTCGGCCAGGTCACGGCCCACCGCCCCCTGCCCGAAGAACAGGCCGCGGAAGACGTTCTGCCCGTCGGCCTTGGCCGCGGCCTCGGAGGCCGCGGGGGCCGCCGGGGCGGCCGCGGCGGCGGACTTGGCGGACGTCGAGTGCGAATCCGCCATCGCGGACGGCGCCGCCGCCACGCAGAGAGCGGCAGCGGTCACACCGGCCACGACTAAGATTCCGCGCTGCTTGATATTCATTTCGATTCCCCTCGAATGATGACGCGCATCGAAGGGTGCAAAACGTGCGGTCAACACGTCTCCCCCCGGTGCACGGTGTTTCCCGTTGATCTTCACACGAGAGATGTCCGAAAGTCGAACGGAGGTGAGGGAGCTCACACTCCCGCATTCCGGGGATTCGCGCACCTTTCCCATCCCTTGACTTTCCGGCCATGGAATCAAAGGCGCGGCAAAATCGCGGCAATAACGCGTCAGGGGTCCCGCATCCGGCCGGTGTCGGGGGGAGGTTCACACCGGCCGGGTACGGCCCTCACCCGGAGCGGCGGGCGCCCAGGGAGTTAAGGAGGGCGGCGCCGCGCTCGGCGTCGTCCACGCTCACCGCGAAGTCCTTGCCCTTCGAGCGGATGACCAGGCACTCACCGCCGCGCAGCATCACGGTCGTTCCGAGCCCGCTCAGCCGGTAGCCCCAGCCGCCGACCTGTCCGGCCGTACGGTCCTCCACCCGGGCGGACTCGATGTCCTCGGCGGCCCAGCGCCGCACCGGCCGGCCGAGCGGCCCGAAGGCGACTTCCAGGCCCTGCCCGGTGACCCGCGCCTGCACCGAGGAGAAGACGAGGGTCAGCAGGGAGGCGACGGCGAAGGGCGCGACCAGCAGCCACTCGGACCCCATCAGGCCGCCCAGTCCGGCGAGCGCCCCCGCGACGGCCACCAGTCCGGTGACGGCCGCGATCAGCTGGAGCCACGCGTTGGACGCGCGGGAGAGCCACACGAGCCGCTCCCCTCCGGGGATCTCCATGCTGGGCCCTTCGGCCGCGGGCACCTGGGGCCCACCCGCACCCCTGCGGCCCACCAGGGCTCCGCCGAGACCCGCCAGCGCGGCCGCCACGAGCACGACGACGACCCAGCCGGTCGCCGAGTCGGCCTGCCGCCAGTCCTCGTGGTCCAGGTTCGCCCGGACGATCGAGGCCTGCGCGCCCGCCAGGAGCACGCCGCCCGAGAGCAGCGAGCCGGCCGCCCAGCCCCGCGCCGACCCGCCGGTCCGCCGCACCGCCAACGCGACGGCGAGCGCGAGGACGGCCCAGATCAGCGCCGGGAAGAACGCCGCCGCCCACAGCGGCATGGAGCCGTCGGGCGCTTCGGAGAGCCCGCCCCAGTGGGTCGCCAGCCGGTCCGGAAGCCGGCCGCTCGCGGCCAGGGGCAGCGCCACGAGTAACACCAGGATCCCGACGCCGGCGACCCAGCCGCCGACACCCCACCCTGTTCGGTTCGTTCCGCCGGAAGCACGGTCGCTCACGGCACCTCCCTGATCATTTCTATGAGGTCGGTCTTGCTGTACCCCAGGCGCGCCCCGTCGGCGACGAGTTCGCGCAGGCGCTCCATCAGCACCGACCGCCCGTCCGCCCCGCCGGCCACGGTCACCCCGCGGCCCCGGCGGAACTCCAGCAGGCCTTCGTCGCGCAACGTACGCAGCGCCCGCAGAACGGTGTTGGCGTTGACGCCCAGCGCCTGCGACAGGTCACGGGCAGGCGGGATGCGGTCGCCGGGGCCGCATTCCCCCTCGGCGATGGCACGCCGGATCGCGCCCGCCACCTGCTCGTGCAGGGGGCGGGTGTCCGCGGTGTTCAGCCTCAGCAACATGATGCTAATGAAGCTAGCACCATCCACATCAGATGACCACCACACCGGGGCCCGAGGGGCGAACACCGGCCACGCGGCCCCCGGTTCAGGCCGCCGCGTTCACCGTCGGCGGGCACGTGCCGCATCGGCCCGGGGTCGGGGAGCGGAAGGCGCGGTCGCAGCCGTCGCAGTTCTGGAGCGGGTGCGGGCGCGGTCTGTCCTGCTTGCCGCCCGCCGGGGCCGGGGCCGATGGCAGGCGGGGCGGGAGCAGCGCGTTCAGCCGGTACGCGACGACGGCGGCCGGGTTGCGCATCGGCTCGGGGAGGTTCGCCGACAGGGTCTGCCCGATGGCCACGGGATCGGCCCCGCGCTCCAGCCATTCCGACATCCCGGGCACGAGCCGGGCCACGTCCCGCTCGGACAGCAGCAGCCGCGGATCGTACCGCCGCAGCCCGGCGAGCACGACGACGGCCTGCGGGTGGGGCGCCGAAGGCGCCGGCGCGGGGGCGGGGGCCGGGGCGGGCGCGGGCGCGGGCGCGGCGGCCGAGGCGGGCGCGGGCGCCGGGGCGGGCGCGGGCGCCAGGGTGGGCGCGGGTACCAGGGTGGGCGCGGGAGGCGGGGTGGGCGCGGGAGCCGGGGCGGGCGCAGGCGCCGGCGCGGGGACGGGAGCCGGGGCGGGCGCGGGCGCCAGGGTGGGCACGGGAGGTGGGGCGGGCGCGGCGGCCGGGGCGGGCGGGGGGTCGGCAGTCGCGTGTGGTGCGGGCTCCGGCTCCGGCTCCGGTACGGGCTCACGCTCCGGCGGCGGTGGGGGCGGCTGTGGCGGAACGCCACCCCGCGCGGACCCCGGCTTGTTGTACGAGTACGTCCGTGTCACCACCCGCCCCGACGCCAGCCGCTCGCGCCGCCGCTCCAGGTACCCGTGCCGCTCCAGCTCGCGCAGCGCCGACCCGATGCGGATCTCGCCTTCCGGGAACCGCTCGGTGAGCACCTTCACGCCGACCGGGGACCCCTCGGGCAGCGACTGGATGTAGGCACCGATCCCGATCGCCGTCGCCGACAGCAGGCGGTGCTGGAGGAGGTGATTACCGACCACTGTGAAGTGACTCGTGTGCGGCGAGTTGACGTGGATGACACCGGATCGGGCGGTCCCGGCGTGAACACGGGACGAGGCGCGCGAGGGCGCGCTAGGGTGCTGGGGAGCCATGAGGAAGGTACTGCTTCCTGTTTGGTCAGGCCCTCGACCGGGATGCCAGTCCCGCCGGGGGCCGTCTCATGTCTGCTGTTGTCGGGCCGAGCATATGCCCGGCAACCAGCCCGAAATCCAGTCCAGTTGGCACGATTCACCCGACCGAGGGACGCGGGCCGGTGGGGTTGGGTTGGTTGGTTTTTTCTCCCGGTTCTTTGAAGCCTTATACGTCTAAGCACGCCGGGTCGCGGAGCCCCGGGACGCGGTGTTCAGCACTACCTCCGCCCACACCACCTTGCAGGGAACCGGTCCTTCCCTTACGCCCCAACGGTCCGCGAGCCCTTCGACGATCACGAGCCCCCGCCCCGGGTCGCGGATCTCCGGGATCCGGTCACCCCGGGTATCCGTCACCTCGATGAGGAGCGTGCCGGAGGTGACGGTGAGAGCCAGCCGGAAGTCCCTCCCGGCGACCCGGCCGTGGGTCACGGCGTTGGCGGCGAGCTCGGCGACGATCTGGGCCGGGACCTCCAAGGGGAGTCCCCAGGCGCGGAGTTGCTCGACGGCGAGCATGCGGCCGAGTCGGGCCCGCGAGGGGTCGAGGACAGCTGGACGTGGAAATCGGCGAGTTGAAGGATCACGTCACTCAGCGTGGCCATCCGTGCGTACCGTGAGAAGGGACGACGCCCTTGCGTCCGGCTTTTGTCCGGCCGCTGTCCGACGCTGTCCGGGCTGTCCTGCCCGGGCCCGGGGAACGGAGCGTTGAGAAGTTCGGTCCGGCGGAGGTGGGTGCGCATGAGCGTGGACGGCGACGGTACGGAAGACGCGGGCTGGGAGGTCGATCCTGACGACGAGCAGGGGGTGGCCGTCCTGGCCGCGCTCGGCCGCCAGCTCAAGGTATGGCGTGAAGAGGCGAGGGTCAGGGCCGCCGACCTCGGTACACAGATCGGCTACGGAGAGGACCTCGTCCGCAAGGTCGAGGCGGGCAAGCGGATCCCCCGTCCCGAATACCTGGACAAGGTGGACGAGGCCCTTCGGGCGGGCGGGAAGATCGTCGCGATGAAGACGGACATGGAACAGGTCCGCTACCCGAAGAAGGTCCGCGACCTGGCGAACCGCGAACGTCAGGCAGTCGAGATCGGGGCCTACCGGGTCCACGGGATACACGGTCTCCTGCAGACGGAGGACTATGCCCGGGCGCTCTTCGAGATGCGACAGCCCGCCTACAGCCAGGACGAGGTCGAGCGCTACGTGGCGGCCCGCATGGCCCGGCGCACCATCTTCGCGCGGGAACCCGCTCCCTCACTCAGCATCGTCCAGGAGGAGGCCACCCTGCGGCGCCCCATCGGGGGCACAATGGTGTGGCGGCAACAGCTCGAACGCCTGCTGGACGTCAGCCGATTGCGTCACGCGGCCCTCCAAGTAATGCCGACCAACCGCGAGGTGCACGCCGGCATGGACGGCGGGATCGAGGTACTGAAGTTCGTAGACGGCACAGCGGTAGGTCGATCGGAAGGCGCCTTCAGTGGGCGCCCGGTCTCCGACCCACGGCAGCTCCGGATCCTTGAGCTGCGCTATGGCATGATCCGAGCCCAGGCGCTCACGCCCCGGGAGACGCAGGGCTTCATCGAGGGACTGCTGGGAGAAACATGACCGACACCACCGAGCTGCACTGGTTCAAGAGCAGCTACAGCGATGGGAGCGAGGGCGACTCCTGCGTCGAGGTCGCCTGGTTCAAGAGCAGCTACAGCGACAGCGGCGACATCAACGACTGCGTCGAGGTGGCCGCCGCGCCCGCCGCCGTCCTGGTCCGGGACTCCAAGGACACCCGACTCCCCCACCTCACCATCGGCCGCCACGCATGGGCCGGTTTCGTGACCCACGCGTCCGGCAGCTGACGGCGACGGCGACAACCGTCAGGCCCGCGTGCACACGTGCACCGACTCGCTGCCGTGGCCGTCGTCGTGGACGATCCGCAGGACGTTGTTCTTGTAGGTCACCTTCAGCTGCTGGCCGCCTGCGGTCCTCGCCTCCGGCGGCTTCCACGGCAACGTCAGCGAGGCGGTGTCCTCCACCGTCCCCGGGACCGTCAGCGCCTCGCCGCCGCTCAGCTTCTTCATCTCCTTGCTGCCCACGAAGAGCTGGTAGCTCAGGTGGCCGCCGCGCAGCAGCCACTGCCCCGTCCACGTGACCTGCTCACCGTCGGCGTCCCAGACGATGGTGAAACCGCCGTTGCCCCCGGGCGGGGCCATCACCGTCGCCGTGCCGTGGACCGTCTTGCTGCCGGGCGTCGTCGACTCCAGCTTCCAGGTGCCCCCGATGAACGCGTCGAAGGCCCGGGCGATCGGGGACGGGGACGCGGGGGGCGACGACGGGGCCGGAGCCGGAGCCCCCGAGGACGCCCCCGGCGCCGGGGCCGCGCCCCCGCCCTTACCTCCGCACGCCGCGACCAGCGAGCCGGCGACACCGATCGCCAGGTAGCGCAGCGCGTTGCGCCGTCCGATGATCTGCGCCGCCGCGCGTACCTCCCGTACCGCCATCTTCCCTCCGTACAAGTCCAGTTGATCAACAAACGTCGACTATAGGGCCCCTGCCGGATGTCGTTGCGGAACCATAGGATCCCCATCCCACGTCTCCATGCATGGACATGACCATCCGATTCGGGTCATGTCCATGCATCAACTCTCCAGGGGATACATGTCGTTCGACGAAGAATGGGCAGGGCACAAGGCTGCCGCGATGACCGGGCAGCAGCCGCCCGCCATGCGGCTCAACCACGTGGCGCCCGACGCGGGTGGCGGCGGCGCGGCCGGGACTCTGGTGGCCGGGGCCTCGTCCATCAACGGCAACGCCAACCTCCTCATCGAGATCGCCGCTCTCCTCCACGAGGGCCGCCCGGACGGCGACGCGAGCACCATGGCCCGCGCACCGCGCGCGCACGAGGACGTCTCGGCACAAACGCTCCGCTTCGCCCGCTTCGCCGACGACCAGTTCAAGGACACCGTCGCCCTGTTCGCCGCCCTGGCCACCCGCCTGAAGACCACCGGCACCACTTTCGCCCAGGTCGACGACGGGACGGCCCGCGCCTTCCTCGACGGCATCCTCGACGACGGCCAGTACGTGAAACCGGAGTCCAAATGAGTCTGAGCCACCGCAAGGACGTCCAGTTCCTGGAGGAGTGCAACCCGGCGCTGGTGGAGCGCAATGCCGCCGAGTTCAAGCGGCTGCGCGATCTCCTCGTACAGGTCGGCGAGCCGGCCCGTCGCGCCGAGACCGGTACGGAGTGGCACAGCGACGGCAGCCACACCTACACCGCTCGCCTCTCCGAGGCCCGGCAGCTCGTGGAGCACATCGCCGAGGGGTACGACAAGGCATCGAGCGCCCTGCACGCCTACGCACTGGCCCTGACGACCGCCAAGTCCCACTACTCGAACGGCAAGGGCTCCGAGCGGAAGCTGGCCGCGCTCATCGCCACCAAGGGCATGGCCATCACGCGCACGGCGCAGGAGGCCGAGCCGATGTGCCAGTGGGAGGACATGCGGGCGACGACCGGCTTCCTCGACGGGCTGGCCGAGCTCACCATGGACGTGGACGACATCCGCGACGAAGCCAACCGCCTCCACGACGACGCGGGCGGCAGCTTCCACCTGGCGAAGACCACCGAGCAGGAGGCACGCAGCACCTGCGTGCACGCACTGAAGCAGGCGTACGAACTACTGCCCGAGTTCACCGTGAAGGGTGGCAGTAGCCGACCCGACCTGTACGCCGCGATGGCGGACCTTCGCCGGGAGACGGCAGAAGCCGCAGGCAGCCCACTGACCCACCTCCCGGGCAGCGGTCCGAAGCGGCAGATGGCGGGGCCGGTCGGCCCGGACACCCTGATCTCACCGCAGCTACGGGACATCCGGATGAAAACGGCAGGCCTGCCCGACGGAGCCGACAACTACTTCATCCCGAACGTCACCGACAGTATGCGCGCCGACTGGATCTCTCAGAACAAGGAGATCCTCCGGGCGGCTGCCGCGCACGCCGGGGTGCCGGAGGACCTCCTCGCCGGTGTGGCCTGGCAGGAGGTCGGAGGCTGGCAGCCCGGCTTCGCCGACGACATCACAGGCGCGCTGCGCGAACAGGCTGAGGCTCCTTGGGGATTGAGCCCCATCTCCTCGGAGAACCTCCCGGACCGATTCGGCGGCAAGTCGGACGAGACCTCGTACGGTCCCATCCAGATCCAGCTGCGGCGCGGTGCCGAGGTGTTGGGCTACGACCCCGAGCACCTCACCGAGAAGCAACGCGGTCTGGTGGAGCAGGCGCTCCAGGACCCGAAGGAGAACGCCTTCATCGCCGGCGCCTATCTGGCCCAGATCAAGCAGGAGACGAGCTTCGCCGACGTCCCCGCGGACCAGCTCACCGAGGCCCAGAAGCGGGAGATCGCCGCGCGCTACAACGGGGGCCCGTACTGGGACCTGGGCAAGGCACAGGGATACGGTGACCGGTTCGTCAACAACCTCGGACAAGCGAAGGAAGCAATGCGATGAGGCTCCGCCGCGAGAACATCGATTTGCCCGAGGATCGGGGGTGTCTCCAGTGGGTGCTGGGCATCCCGCTCATGCTCCTCTACCTGCCGGCTGTGTACTTCTGTGTACTCCTACTGATCACTGAGGTACACCCGGACGACGACCGCATGCGCGCCGACATCCAGGCGGGCGCCCACGTCGTGGGCGCCATCTGCCTCGTCGGGCTGCTCGTCTCCCTGTTCCCGGTGTTCCGCCGGACCATGGGCAAGTGGTGGTACGTCCTGCCGCTGCTGCTCGCCGCGGTCGCATACGTCCGGTCGATCACGATCTGAACGATGACGGCGCAGACGGACCCCGCATCGGCCCCGCCCGCCTCGCCATATTGGCCCCACGGACGACCGGGCTGCCAGGAGGCAGCAATGACCGCTCAGCACGCCGGCCAGCCCGCCCGCCCGACCGCCGCGCAGCGGTTCCGGAACGCCGCAGCCCCCGCCCCGACGGGGGCGGGGGCTGCGGCGCAGCGGGGATCGGGTTACGCGGCCACCGCGACGGGGGCGGCGGACGGGGCCGGCTCGTCGTCCAGGGCAGAGGCCGAGGCGGTGGCGTAGGCCTCCTTGTCGAGGATGCCCTCGCGGGCCGAGACGATCACCGGGACCAGGGCCTGGCCCGCCACGTTCGTGGCCGTGCGCATCATGTCCAGGATCGGGTCGATCGCCATCAGCAGGCCGACGCCCGCCAGCGGGAGGCCCAGGGTGGAGAGGGTCAGCGTCAGCATGACCGTCGCGCCCGTCAGGCCGGCCGTGGCCGCGGAGCCGATGACCGAGACGAAGACGATGAGCAGGTACTCCTTGATGCCCAGCTGTACGTCGAAGATCTGCGCGATGAAGATCGCGGCGAGCGCCGGGTAGATGGCGGCGCAGCCGTCCATCTTGGTGGTGGCGCCGAACGGGACGGCGAAGGAGGCGTACTCCTTCGGGACGCCGAGGCGCTCGGTGACCTTCTGGGTGACCGGCATGGTGCCGACCGAGGAGCGGGAGACGAAGGCCAGCTGGATGGCGGGCCAGGCGCCCTTGAAGAACTGGAGCGGGCTGACCTTGGCGACGGTGGCGAGCAGGAGCGGGTAGACGCCGAAGAGGACGATCGCGCAGCCGATGTAGATGTCGGCGGTGAAGGTCGCGTACTTGCCGATGAGCTCCCAGCCGTACGTGGCGATCGCGGTGCCGATCAGGCCGATGGTGCCGATCGGGGCAAGGCGGATGACCCACCACAGGGCCTTCTGGAGGAGCTCCAGGGCGGACTCGGCGAGGTCGAGGACCGGCTTGGCCTTGGCGCCGAGCTGGAGGGCGGCGATGCCGGCGACGACGGCCAGGAAGACGATCTGGAGGACCTTCAGCTCGGTGAAGGGCGTGACGATGTCCGTCGGGACGATCCCGGTGAGGAAGTCGATCCAGGAGCCGGTCTTCTTCGGGTCCTTGCCGTCGGCGGCGGTGAGGCCGGTGCCGGAGCCGGGGTCGGTCAGCAGGCCGATCGCGAGGCCGATGCCGACCGCGATCAGCGAGGTGATCATGAACCAGAGCAGCGTGCGGGAGGCCAGGCGGGCCGCGTTGTTGACCTTCCGCAGGTTGGTGATGGACACCAGGATCGCGAAGAAGACGAGCGGGGCGATGGCCAGCTTCAGCAGCTGGACGAAGATGTCGCCGACCTTCTCCAGGGTGGTGCCGAGCCAGCTGACGTCCTGACTGCGGGCTATCCATCCGAAGAGGACGCCGAGGGCGAGACCGGCGACGATCTGGGCCCAGAAGGGGAACTTGAACGAGGCCTTGGCAGGGCTGCTGCCGGGGGCCTGGGGGGACGCGGGCACGGTCGCGGACACGGACACTCTCCGGTGGTGGCGCACAGGGAAAAGAAGGGGGGCGGTTCTGCGTGGTGGTGCGGTGCGGCAGCAGCCAGGAAAAGGGCCGGCCGGGACCGCTGCTGTGCGAGTTCAGCTCAACAGCAACAGGCCGCGGACGCGCGGCGGCAGAGGTCGACGTGCAGGCGCGCCACGAGCGGGACGCTCGTGGTCATCGGGTGCGCAGCTGTGGTCAACATGTTGAACACGCTAACACTTCTCCTTTGGGAATCTCAAAGGCGTACTTTGAGACAAGGGGGCGCGAGACCCCTTCCGGCCGTGCCGGAGAACGCCGAAGCCCCAGCACTGCGGGCGGTGTTCCCGGTGCTGGGGCCTTCGGTGTGTGATGAAACTAACTGGGGCCTTACGAGTTCGCGCGCGCCGCGTCGTCGGCCACGTCCTCCTGGCTGCGGTTCGCGGCCAGCTTCTGCTTCGCACCCGCGACGCGTCCGGAGATCTGCACGGACATCTCGTCGCGCTGCTTGCGCAGGAGGACGAAGGACAGCGGGGCGGAGAGCACGAGGGCCAGCAGCACGAGCCAGACGGGGTTGGAGTCCCCGAGTCCGGAGGGCACCCAGCCGAGGCGGACGAGCCCGGCGACGAGGGCGAGGCATCCGACGAAGATGCCCAGCCGCATCGCGGTGTAGCGGATCGTTGCGCTCGGCTTGAGGGACACGGTGACCCCTTCTCTCTCGTCGGTTCTGCGGCGTCACGCGCCTGCGTGCCCGTCCAGTGAAGCACGCCGGGGCCCCGCTCCCTGCCCGCGGGGTCGGTCAGCGCAGGGGCAGCAGCATGGTGATGTCGTCGCGGTAGTCGCCCTCCGCCACGCGGATGGCGTCGGGGACGCGGCCGACCTCCTTGTAGCCGCAGGCCGCGTAGAAGTGCTCCAGTCCGTGGCCGCCGCGGGCGCCGAGGCGGATCGCCTCGATGCCGCCGAAGGAGCGGGCCGCGGCCTCCGTCGCGGCCATCAGGTCGCGGCCGTACCCCTTGCCCTGGTGGCGGGGGTGGACCATCACCGTGTACGCCCAGAGCCAGTGGAGCTGGAGCCGGTGCGTGTTGAAGGCGAGGAAGGAGGTGGCGGCCACCTCGCCCCGCTCGTCACGCCCGACGAGCAGCCGCATCTCCCCGGCGGCGACCGCGGCGAGCTGTTTGATCAGCTGCGGCCGGATGTCGTCCCGGGTCACCGGTGCGACGAAGCCGACGGCGCCGCCCGTGTTGGTGACGTCCGTCCACAGGTCGAGGATGCCGCCGTGCAGGGCGGGGTCGACGACGGGATCCAGGGTGAAAGTAATAGACACACACGCAGTTTATCTATTACATCTGCCCCGGTCCAGAAGCACCGAAGCCCCGATCCGCGCGGATCGGGGCTTCGGTGCTCTGCGGACGGTCGTCCCGCGCCGGACCGCGAGGTCAGACGCGCATCGCCTGCGGGGTCTCGCGCAGGCCGGCCTCCGGGCCGGGGTACTCGCGGATGATCTCGTACCGCGTGTTGCGCTCGACCGGGCGGAAGCCCGCCTCGCGGATCAGGTCGAGGAGGTCCTCGCGGCTCAGCTTGTTCGGGGTGCCGTAGTTGTCCGCGTCATGCGTGATCTTGTACTCGACGACCGAGCCGTCCATGTCGTCGGCGCCGTGCTGGAGCGCGAGCTGCGCGGTCTGCACGCCGTGCATCACCCAGAAGACCTTGACGTGCGGGACGTTGTCGAAGAGCAGCCGGGAGACCGCGAAGGTCTTCAGGGCCTCGGCGCCCGTCGCCATCGTCGTCCGCGCCTGGAGCTTGTTGCGTACCTTGCCGTCCTTCATGTCCACGAAGTCGTGCTGGTAGCGCAGCGGGATGAAGACCTGGAAGCCGCCGGTCTCGTCCTGGAGCTCGCGCAGCCGCAGCACGTGGTCCACGCGGTGGCGCGGCTCCTCGATGTGCCCGTAGAGCATCGTCGAAGGGGTCTTGAGGCCCTTCTCGTGCGCCAGACGGTGGATGCGCGACCAGTCCTCCCAGTGGGTGCGGTGGTCGACGATGTGCTGGCGCACCTCCCAGTCGAAGATCTCCGCGCCGCCGCCGGTGAGCGACTCCAGGCCGGCCTCGATCAGCTCGTCGAGGATGTCGGAGGCCGACATGCCCGAGATCGTCTCGAAGTGGTGGATCTCCGTCGCCGTGAACGCCTTCAGCGAGACGTCCGGCAGCGCCTTCTTCAGCTCCGACAGCGAGCGCGGGTAGTAGCGCCACGGCAGGTTCGGGTGCAGGCCGTTGACGATGTGCAGCTCGGTGAGGTTCTCGTTCTCCATGGCCTTGGCCAGGCGCACGGCCTCCTCGATGCGCATCGTGTACGCGTCCTTCTCGCCCGGCTTGCGCTGGAACGAGCAGTACGCGCACGAGGCGGTGCACACGTTCGTCATGTTGAGGTGACGGTTGACGTTGAAGTGGACGACGTCGCCGTTCTTGCGGGTGCGCACCTCGTGGGCGAGGCCACCGAGCCAGGCCAGGTCGTCCGACTCGTAGAGGGCGATGCCGTCCTCACGGGTCAGCCGCTCGCCGGAGCGGACCTTCTCCTCCAGCTCGCGCTTGAGCCCAGCGTCCATGTACCGGTCGCCTCCCTGTATCCCTTTTACGCCTGTCCTGGAACCGTCACCCACCGTACTCTCAGGCCTCTTCGGGCAGTTCCCCGACCCGGTTCTCCCACTTGGTGGACAGCACGATCGTGGTACGGGTGCGCGAGACGCCCTTGGTACCGGAGAGCTTGCGGATGATCTTCTCCAGGCCGTCCACGTCGTTGGCGCGGACCTTCAGCATGAAGGAGTCGTCACCGGCGATGAACCAGCAGTCCTCGATCTCGGCGAGGTCGCGCAGCCGGCGGGCGACGTCCTCGTGGTCCGCCGCGTCGGAGAGGGAGATGCCGATCAGCGCCGTGACGCCGAGGCCGAGCGAGGCCGAGTCCACGGTCGCGCGGTAGCCGGTGATCACGCCGGCCGTCTCCAGCCGGTTGATGCGGTCGGTGACGCTGGGGCCGGAGAGGCCCACGAGACGGCCCAGCTCCGCGTACGAGGCACGGCCGTTTTCCCGGAGTGCCTGGATGAGCTGCCTGTCCACCGTGTCCATTACGTGGAGCCTTCCATTATTCGGCGATCCTGCAAGTCTAGGTATAGAATCAAAGGCGCACAGGGTCAACACCCTGTGAATCTTTCAACAGATCAATGACGATCTTCAGGAGTGGTTCACCGTGTACACGATCGAGATGGCCTACGCGCACATGCGACAGCTCCAGGAGCTGGCCAACCGATCCCGCACCGACCAGCCGTCCGCCGCGCACCGGGTCGACAGGACCCGCAAGCCGCGCACCGCCAAGAAGCGCTAATCACCGGGGCGGGCTCCACCGAGCTCCCCCTCCCAGCGGCGGTACAGCTTGTGCGGCACCCCTGCCGCGTCGAGCACCCGCCCCGCGACGAAGTCCACCAGGTCCTGGATGTGCGTCGCACCCGCGTAGAACGCCGGAGAGGCGGGCAGCACGATCGCGCCCGCCTCGTCCAGCGCCACGAGATGCTTCAGCGTCTGCCCGTTCAGCGGGGTCTCCCGCACCGCGACCACCAGCCGACGCCGCTCCTTGAGCGTCACGCTCGCGACGCGCTGGAGCAGGTCCTTCGACAGCCCGAGCGCCACCCCCGCCACACAGGCCGTGGACGCCGGCACGATCAGCATCCCCTTGACGGGGTACGAGCCCGAGCTCGGCCCGGCCGCCAGGTCCCCGGCACCCCAGTAGCGGACGTCGTCCAGTTCCGGCCTCGCGAAGGCGGCGGGCTTGCCGTCGGCCCCGCGCTCCAGCCACTCCCCCAGGTCCTCCCGCCAGTGCGCGTCCCGGAAGGCGATTCCCGTCTCGTCCAACAGGGTGAGCCTCGAAGCCCGGCTCACGACCAGGTCGACGCTCTCCCCCGCCGCGAGCAGCCCGCGGAGCACCGCCGCCGCGTACGGCGTCCCGGAGGCACCGGAAACCCCGACCACCCACGGGGTGCGCTTGCGCTCAGTCATACCTCCGAGACTATCCGGCCACCGTGGGCGGGCACTCGCTAAGGTGGCCGCACGTTCCAGAGGGTGGGACGGCACGGGGGACGGGGACGATCATGACCGCGAGCACGACGACGGCAGAGAGCTGGACGCAGGGCGGCCGTGCGAAGGCCGCGGCCAAGCTGATGCTCGGCTGGGTGGCACTGCTGTGGGTGATCGAGGCGGTCGACTACGCCACCGGGCACGCGCTGGACGCGTACGGGATCACCCCGCGCGACCCCGACGGACTCGGCGGCATCCTCACCGCCCCGTTCCTGCACTTCGGCTTCGGGCACGTGGCGGGCAACAGCGTGCCGCTGCTGATCTTCGGCTTCACCGCGGCTCTCAGCGGGATACGCCGCTTCCTCTCCGTCAGCGCTCTGATCATCCTGGCCGACGGGATCGGCATCTGGCTCATCGCACCCCCGAACACGATGACCGCGGGCGCCTCCGGCCTGGTCTTCGGCCTCTTCGGCTACCTCGTCGTCCGCGGCTTCGTCGAGCGCCGGACGCTCGGCATCGTGGTGGGCGTGGTGATCGCGGCGATCTGGGGCGGCTCCTTCTTCCTCGGCATCCTGCCCACGAACACCGAAGTCAGCTGGCAGGGCCACCTCTGCGGCCTGGTGGCGGGCGTCGTCACGGCCCTGTACTTCCGCCGCCCGGCACCTCGCCGGCCGGCTCTGATCAGCTGACGGCGGGGTCGACGGGCAGGGTGGAGGTGTCGATCGTGACCTTCCCGATGCCCGTCTCGACGACGACGGTCCCGCCGTACCGGATGGTGTCCCGGCCGAGGTAGCCGTCCGGCCCCGGGTTCCACAGGGTGACGCAGTGCGCCTTGTACGGGTCGAAGATCAGGTAGTGGGGGATGCCTCGGCGGGCGTAGGCGCGGTCCTTGACCTCGTAGTCGTTGTGGACGCTGCTGGGGGACACCACCTCGACAGCCAGCTCGATCAGGTCGGGCGAGTAGGCGCTGAGGTTTTTGCGGCGTTCGGCATTGGGGATGACGGCAAGGTCCGGGCAGAGTTCGTTGTCGTCATCGAACGGCACGGCGACATCGCTGATCAGACCCCACTCCGCGGAAAGCTGAGCCTTCAAAGCGTTGCGCACTTCGAAGATCGTTTCGTTGTGGTGCGGTTTGACCGGACTCATCATGATGGCGCCCTCGACAATCTCCATCCGGTAGCCCGGGAACATGTCCTCGAACCGGCTGAGCTGTGAGTGCAGGCGGTCGCTCTCCGAGACGGTCACGTCGGCCTCCCTGTCCATGCACTCGATGGTAGGCCGCACGGTAGTCAGAAGGTCAGACCCCGAACCGTGAGATCCAGCAGCGCACACACGAACAGGGCGATCCCGATGAAGCCGTTGACGGTGAAGAAGGCGCGGTTCAGGCGGGAGAGGTCGTGCGGCGTCACGATGCTGTGCTCGTAGAAGAAGGCGCAGACCACGATCAGCAGGCCCGCCCAGAAGAACGCCCCCGCGCCGGTGGCGAGGCCGTACCAGGCCAGCAGGGCCGTGGTGACGACGTGCGCGCCGCGGGCGCCCCAGAGCGCGGCGGCCACGCCGTAGCGGGCCGGGACCGACCTGACGCCCTCGGCGCGGTCGGCCGCCACGTCCTGGCTGGCGAAGATCAGGTCGAAGCCGCCGATCCACACGCCCACCGCGAGGCCGAGGACGACCGCGTCCCAGGACCACTCCCCGGTGACGGCCAGCCAGGCCCCGACGGGCCCTATCGCCTGGGCGAGGCCCAGGATGGCGTGCGGGAAGTTCGTGAACCGCTTGCCGTACGGGTAGACGACCATCGGGACGACGGCGACGGGCGCGAGCGCCAGGCAGAGCGGGTTCAGCAGCGCCGCCGAGCCGAGGAACACGGCGAGCGCGATCCCGGCGCCGGTCCACGCGGAGCGCACCGACACCGCGCCGGTGACCAGTTCGCGGCCGGCGGTGCGGGGGTTGCGGGCGTCGATCTCGCGGTCGATGATCCGGTTCGCGGCCATCGCGAAGGTCCGCAGCCCCACCATGCAGACGGTGACGAGCAGCAGCGTGCCCCAGTGCACGGTTCGGTCCAGCTGGAACATGGCGGTGAGCGCGGCGATGTAGGCGAAGGGCAGCGCGAAGACCGAGTGCTCGATCATCACGAGCCTCAGGAACGCCTTGACCTTGTTGGTCGCCTCCGGCGCGGGACCCTGGCCGACCACTCCGTCGGCGGTCGTCATCACGCGAGGCTCCTGCGGAAGTCGTCGAGGTCCGCCATCAAGGTCGCGTCGGGCAGGACGCCCAGGTCCAGGGTCACCGGCTCCATGTCCTCGCCCTCGGTCGGGGTGACGTGGGCCGTGAAGGCGTGGCCGTCGGCGCCGGCCGGGCGGGCCGCGAGGCTGAGCACGGAGCCGGCCTCGATCGTGAAGGGCTCGCCGCTGCCCAGCGCGAGGCGGAGCTGCTCGGCGAAGTGCTCGGCCTCGGCGTCGCGCAGGCCCGGCAGTTCGAAGCCGCCGCCCTCGCCGTCCTCCTGGTCCAGCATCAGCGCCCACAGGTTCCCGGGGCCCGCGAACTCCTCGGGGCTCACGCCTGCCTGCTCGGCGGCCAGCCGGACGCCCGGGTCGGCGGGGTCGAGCTGCGGGCGCACGAGGGCGACGTACGTGGCGTCACCGATGAAGAGGGCGGGGCCGCCCATGGATACGGGGCTCACAGGCCGTACTCCTTCCAGCGGCGGTCGACGAGGGCGGCCGTGGCCGGGTCGGACTCGACCATGTCGGGCCAGCCGCCGTCGCGGGTGTAGCCCTCCTCGGGGAGCTTCTTCGTCGCATCGATGCCCGCCTTGCCGCCCCAGAACTGCTGGTACGAGGCGTGGTCGAGGTGGTCGACCGGGCCTTCGACGACGGTGAGGTCGCGGGAGTAGTCCGTGTTGCCGAGGGCCCGCCAGGACACCTCGTGCAGGTCGTGGACGTCGCAGTCGGAGTCCACCACGATGATCAGCTTGGTCAGCGACATCATGTGCGCGCCCCAGATGGCGTGCATGACCTTCTGCGCGTGCTTCGGGTACTTCTTGTCGATCGAGACGATCGCGCAGTTGTGGAAGCCGCCCGACTCGGGCAGGTGGTAGTCCACGATGTCCGGCACGATGATCTTGAGGAGCGGGAGGAAGAACCGCTCCGTCGCGCGGCCCAGCGGGCCGTCCTCCGTCGGCGGTCGGCCGACGACGATCGACTGGAGCAGCGGACGCTTCCGCATCGTCACGCAGTCGATCTTCAGCGCGGGGAACGGCTCCTGCGGGGTGTAGAAGCCGGTGTGGTCGCCGAAGGGGCCCTCGGGGAGCATCTCCCCCGGCTCCAGCCAGCCCTCGATGACGACCTCGGCGTGGGCAGGGACCTGGAGCGGGACCGTCTTGCAGTCGACCATCTCGATCCGCTTGCCCGCCACGAACCCGGCGAAGAGGTACTCGTCGATGTCGCCCGGCAGCGGTGCGGTCGACGCGTACGTCACGGCCGGCGGGCAGCCGAAGGCGATCGCGACGGGCAGCCGCTCGCCGCGCTTGGCGGCGACCGCGTAGTGGTTGCGGCTGTCCTTGTGGATCTGCCAGTGCATGCCGATGGTGCGCTTGTCGTGGCGCTGGAGGCGGTAGAGGCCGAGGTTACGCACGCCCGTCTCGGGGTGCTTGGTGTGGGTGAGGCCGAGGTTGAAGAAGGAGCCGCCGTCCTTCGGCCAGGTGAAGAGGGCCGGCAGCCGGTCGAGGTCGACGTCGTCGCCGGTGAGCACGACCTCCTGCACGGGTGCGGAGTCGCCCTTCACCTTCTTCGGAGGGACGTGGACCATCGAGCCGAGCTTTCCGAAGGCCTCGCGGACCCCGATGAAGCCCTGCGGCAGCTCGGGCTTGAGCAGGCCGCCGATCTTCTCGCTGATCTCGCCGTACGACTTCAGGCCCAGGGCCTTCAGCAGGCGGCGGTCGGTCCCGAAGACGTTCATGGCCAGCGGCATCGCCGAGCCCTTGACGTTCTCGAAGAGGAGCGCGGGACCCCCCGCCTTGTTCACCCTGTCGACGATCTCCCCGACCTCCAGGTACGGGTCGACTTCGGCCTTGATGCGCTTGAGGTCGCCTTCTCGCTCCAGAGCCCGGAGCAGCGAGCGGAGATCGTCGTAAGCCATAGGGGCCAGTATCGGTCACCGGCTACGCTGAGCCCGTCACCGGGGCCGTCGAATCGAACCCCGCCATTGTTTCCAGGGGGCTGTTCCACATGCTCAGGGCGCTGCTGTACATCCTGCCGCTGGTGCTGACGATCTACGCGTTCATCGACTGCCTCAACACCCCCGAGGACGAGGCCAAACACCTGCCCAAGGTCGTCTGGGTCATCATCATCCTGCTCTTCTGGATCGTCGGCCCGATCGTCTGGTTCGCCGCCGGCAAGATGCGCCGCCCCCCGGCCAACGGCCGCACGCCCTCCGAGTGGCACCGCAACCACCGCCACGAGTGGGTCGCCCCCGACGACAACCCCGAGTTCCTCCGGACCCTTCGCGAGGAGAACAAGAAGGACGAGAGCCTCCTCAAGGACTGGGAGGCCGACCTGCGCCGCCGCGAGGAGGAGCTGAAGCGGCGCGAGCGGGGCGAGGACAAGGACGGCTGACGCGGCCGCGGCTCCCGCCCGGCGGGGGTCCGCACGGGCGCGGGGTCTCCGCGCCGGCTCACTGCGCCCAGGGCAGGACGCGGGTGCCCTCGGTGCCGGGGACGGAGGCGACGCCGTCCGCGCGCATGGCCACGTACGCCTGGAACGGTTCGGCGGCGTGGATCCGGCGCACCACGTCGGGCGGCAGGACCAGGGTCTGGCCGGCGGCCACCTTCTCGGTGCGGCCGTCGCAGGTGACCTCCAGGGAGCCGGCCGTGACCGTCCAGACCTGCTCGCGGCTGACGGAGTGCTCGGGGCCGGTGATGCCGGCGGGCATGTCGACGTGCCAGGTGCTGAGCTCGGCGCTGCCCCGGCTGGGGGCGGCGAGGCCGGTCATGGTGGCGTTCGGGGTTGCGGTGACGTGCTCGGGGGAAGTGGTGATCACGTGCAAGGAGGGACCTCGTTCCATTGAGTCAAGCCGCTTTACTCGGTGGGTTGAGTAAAGCAGGTTGTCTTGGTCGTGTCACCATGTTTCCCGTGACCCATCACCAGGACGACGACATCGAGCTGGCATTCCTGCTGGGACTCGGCTTCCAGCTGCTGCTGGGCGAGTTCACCCGGCGGGTCGGCGAGGCCGGATACGCGGACCTGCGCCCCGCGCACGGCATGGCGTTCCAGGCGCTCAAGGGGCCCGGCGCCACCGCCAGCGAGCTCGCCGAGCGGCTCGGGGTGACCAAACAGGCGGCCGGACAGCTCGTCGACGACCTGGAGAAGCGCGGCTACGTCCGCCGCGAGCCGCATCCCGAAGGGGGCCGGCGCAAGCTGGTGGTACTGACCGCCGCGGCCACCGAGCACCTGACCGTGGCGGGGCGCATCCTGCACGGACTGGAGGCGGAGCTGGGGAGCCGCGTGGACCTCGGCGTGCTGCGCGGGGAACTCGGGCGCCTGGTGCGCACGCTCCACGGGGAAGGACCGCTGCCGCCGCTGCGGCCGGTGTGGTGACGCCCGCAGGCCCCGCCCGCGGCGGCGGTTACGCGGCCGCGGCGCGGGAGAAGGAGGCGTAGGCCTCGCGGAGCTCCGACCAGCGGGTGTCGGACCAGGTGGACCAGTCCGCGGGGTGCCCGGCCAGGGCGGAGCTCAGCAGTTCGAAGTGTTCGTGCCAGCCGGCGAGGCAGTCCAGGCGCTCGTCCTCCGAGCCGCCCCGTTCGTTCACGAAGCGGATCACCGTGGAGTCCGTGCCGACCGCCTCCAGGTGGAAGCGGATCCGCCCGTGCTCGGTGACCGTGTACTCCACGACCCGCTCGACGTCCCAGGCGGTGATGCGGCCGGTGACCACCGTCCCGGTGTTCAGCCAGCGCAGCATGACCGCCCCGCCGAGCCGGCGTTCCAGCACGTCGGCCGCGGCCAGCCAGGTCCGCAGCCCGCTCGCCCTGGTCAGGGCGGTCCAGAGCACCTCGTAGGAGTACGGCAGGTGCAGCTCGAAGCGGAGCAGCCAGCGGTTCTCGCCGCGGCGCTCGCTGGTGGCATGGCTCACGAGAGACATACCACCAGCGTCCCACTCCCGGCGGTCGGACGCCCGGCGTCGGACTCCCGACGTCAGACGCCCGCGTAGGAGTGCAGGCCGTTGAGGACCATGTTCACGCCGTAGTAGTTCCAGATCCAGCAGACGAACGCGAAGAGGCCCAGGTACGCGGCCTTGCGGCCCTTCCAGCCGGCGGTGGCGCGCGCGTGCAGGTAGCAGGCGTACGCGACCCACGTCACGAAGGACCAGACCTCCTTGGGGTCCCAGCCCCAGTACCGGCCCCAGGCGTCGCCGGCCCAGATGGCGCCCGCGATGATCGTGAAGGTCCACAGCGGGAAGACGGCCGCGTTGATGCGGTACGAGAACTTGTCGAGCGACGCCGCCGAGGGCAGCCGCTCCATCACCGACGAGGCGAACCTGCCCGGCGTGCCGCCGTTCGCGAGCTTGTTCTCGTACGAGTCGCGGAAGAGGTACAGCAGCGTGCCGGCCGCGCCGAGGTAGAAGACGGCGCCGCAGAAGATCGCGGTGGAGACGTGGATCCACAGCCAGTACGAGTGCAGGGCCGGGACCAGCTGGTCGCTGTCGGTGTAGAGGACCGTGACGGCGATGCCGAGGTCCAGCAGGACGGTGGTGACCAGGATCAGGCCGAGCCAGCGGACGTTCTTCTTCAGCGCGAGCAGCACCAGGTACGCGCCGACGGCCACCGTGGAGAAGGTGATCGAGAACTCGTACATGTTGCCCCAGGGGGCCCGCTGCACCGACAGCGCGCGGGTGAGGACGCCGCCCGCCTCGATGAGGAAGGCGAGCGCGGTCAGCGAGACCGCGATCCGCCCGTACAGGTCGCCCTGCTCGGTGCCGCCCGCGGCGCCGGGGCCGTCCGGCACGTCACGGGTGCCGGCGGCGGAGCGGGTGGTGACCTTGGGCCGGTCCAGGACGGCGGTCCCTCCGTTCTTGCCGCGCACCTGCACGGCGGGGGCCGCCTGGGCCTCCTTGGCGCCGGTGAGCGCGGCGGCGGTGCGGCCGACCTTGCTGCGGCTGCCGAAGGTCCATTCGGCGATGTGCGCGAAGAAGGCGAGCGTGTAGACCGCCATCGACGAATAGACCAGGTAGTTGCTGATCTGAGCCAGGTTCTCGTTGGCTGCGGCTGCGAGCGGCGTCATCCGCGCTCTCCTTCAGGGGTTTCTTCAACAGGATCAGACGCGCTCGGCGCCTGCTGGTGGAGCGTGGCCGCGAGGTCCGACAGCTCCTGCGGGAGCCTGGCGGACTCGCTGCGGCCGAGGCCCGCCATCTCGACGACGGTGACGCCGTCCTCACCGGTCACCGCGCGGACCCAGATCCGGCGGCGCTGGATGAACAGCGATCCGGCCAGGCCCGCGATGGCGGCGATCGCGCCCGCGAGGGCGAGGCCGCTGCCGGGCTGGTGGGTGACGGAGAAGGTGGCCCAGCGCTCGATGCCCTCGAACTTCACGGAGCCCGCGCCGTCGGGCAGCTCCATCGACTCGCCGGGCAGCAGCATCTTGGCGAGCGGGTCGCCGTTCTCCTTCTTGAACTGCTGCATCTTGGTCGTGTCCAGCTGGTACACGTTCTGCGGCAGGCCGGAGTCCACGCCGAGGCTGCCGTGGAAGGCGTTGATCGCCATCACCGGGAAGTTCGCGTCCGGGAACTGGGAGAGCATCGTGCCCTGTCCCTTGCCCGCGAAGGTCGGCACGAACTGGGCCGAGAAGCCGAGCTGCTCCTTCTCGCCGTTCTTGTTCCTGTAGCCGTCGGTGACCTTGATGGCACCGCGCGAGGTCAGGTTCTTGTCCTGCGGCAGCATCGGAACGGCGTCCTTGAAGACGACCTTGCCGGTGGGGTCCGTCACCGAGACGACCGGCGCGTAGCCGTGGCCGAGCAGGTAGACCTTGGAACCGTCGACTTCAAGGGGCTTGTTGACCTCGATGTCGGCCTTCTTCGGCTTGCCGTCGGCGCCCTCGCTGTAGGTGATGTGCGCCTTGAAGTCGCGCGGGGTGCCCTTCTGCGGGCCGCTCGGCTCGAAGGTGGCGTCGAACTCGTCGAGGGTGAAGCTGAAGGGCGGCAGGTCGTCGGGGTCGAACATGCTGCCCGACTTGAAGTCGTCGTACTGGGTGAGCGTGTTCGCGAAGCCGCTGCCGCGCAGGACGAGCTTGCCGCCCTCGGACATGAAGAGCTTGCCCCAGGCGAAGGCCACGAGCATCACGATCAGCGCGACGTGGAAGATCAGGTTCCCGGCCTCGCGGAGGTAGCCCTTCTCGGCCGAGACGTGGCCCTTGCCCGCTTCGGTGCGGAAGCGGTGTCCGGCGAGCAGGGTCTTCGCGTGGGCGAGGACCTCCTCGGGGGACTTCCCGGTGCGCCAGGTGGTGTGCGCGGGGAGCCGGTCGAGGCGTCGGGGGGCGGCCGGCGGGCGGCCCCGGAGCTGGCCGACGAACTGCCAGGTGCGGGGCAGGATGCAGCCGATGAGGGAGACGAAGAGCAGGATGTAGATCGCGGAGAACCAGAACGACGTGTAGACGTCGAAGAGCTGGAGCTTCTCGGCGACCGTCACCCAGGAGGCGTGGGTGCGCTTCCACTCGGCGACCTTCATCAGGTCGACGGAGTTCTGCGGAATCAGGGAGCCGGGGATCGCGCCGAGGGACAGCAGGAAGAGCAGGATCAGCGCCACCCGCATGGAGGTGAGCTGCCGCCAGGTCCAGCGGGCCCAGCCGATGACGCCGATGCCGACGGGCCCGCTGTCCTCCTCGGGGGCGGTGGAGAGCTGGGAGCCGGCCGCGGCCTCCACGGCGTCGGCGGCCGCGGTGGCCGCCGACGGGTCGTGCGGCGCCTCGGTGGACGCGTTGTCTGTCGTACTCATGTCCGTTTAGTCCTCAGATCCCCACCGTGAAGGTTTGGGTCCAGCTCTGCATGCCGTTGATGATGCTGTCCCACAAACCTGTGACGAGCAGCAGACCGGTCAGGACCAGCATGCCGCCGCCGATGCGCATCACCCACGCATAGTGCTTCTTGACCCAGCCGAATGCCCCGAGTGCCTTGCGGAAGGCGATCGCGGCGAGGATGAAGGGCAGGCCGAGGCCCAGGCAGTAGGCGACGGTCAGCAGCGCCCCGCGGCCGGCGCTCGCCTGGTCGAGGGAGAGGGTGTTGACCGCGGCGAGGGTCGGACCCATGCAGGGGGTCCAGCCGACACCGAACAGGACGCCGAGCAGGGGCGCGCCGAGGAGGCCCGCCGTCGGCTTCCGGTGGAAGCGGAACTCCCGCATCGTGAGCCCCGGGATGGCCCCCATGAAGAAGAGGCCGAGGAGGATCACCAGGGCGCCGAGCACCCGGGAGATGAGCTCCTTGTTCTCCTGGAGAGTGGAGCCGAAGTAGCCGAAGAGGGCCCCGGTGGAGACGAAGACCGCGGTGAACCCCGCGATGAACAGGCTCGCGCCCGCCAGCATCCGCCCGCGCCGGGCCTCGGCGAGGTCGGCGCCGCTCACGCCGGTCACGTAGGAGAGGTAACCGGGGACGAGCGGGAGCACGCAGGGGGAGAAGAAGGAGACCAGCCCGGCGAGGACCGAGATGGGCAGGGCGAGCAGCAGGGCGCCGTTGAGGACCGTCGTGTTCACGTCGGTCCGCTCACTTCTCCGCGAGGACCGGGTCGATCATCCCGCGCAGTGCCACGTCGTCCATGGCGACCTGGGCGCGGGCGGCGATCCGGCCCTCCTTGTCGAGGACGACGGTGGCGGGGATGGCGCTCGGGTTGAGGGTGCCCTTGGGGAAGCGGAGCATCAGCTTGCCGACGGGGTCGTAGATGCTCGGGTAGGTGATCCCGAAGTCCGTCTCGAAGGCGGCCGCGGTCTGCTTGCTGCTGTCGCGGGTGTTGATGCCGACGAAGGCGACGTCCTTGCCGGCGTCGGCGAACTCCTTGGAGACCTTCGCGAAGTGCGGGGCCTCGGCACGGCAGGGCGCGCACCAGGAGCCCCACACGTTGAGGACGACGACCTTGCCCTTGAGGGTGGAGACGTCGAGGGCCGAGCCGTCGACGGTCTCGCCGTCGAGCTTGGGCGCCTCGGTGCGGTCGCCCTGGGGGACGCGCGCGATGCCGCCCGAGCCCGTGACGTAGCCGCCGCCGGAGCTGCCGTTCGGCTTGCCGCCCGCGTCCGTGCACGCCGTCAGGGTGAGGGCGCTCGCGAGGGACACCGCGGTGAGCAGGAGGGCGCGGCCGCTGGTCGAGCGGCGGCTACTTCGACGGACACGCGCGCGGCTAAGGCTCATGTGAAAAGTTTCGCATGAGCAATTTCCGACTCTGCCGCACCCCCCGGCGGGATGCCAATGCGCTGGTCAGGCGGCCGTCAGGCCGAGGTCATGTACGCGCTCCAGCCGCCGGCGGGCGATTGGCCGGGGCGCAGACCGCGGAGTTTGGCGAGCACCTTGGGGTCCTGGACGTCGAGCCAGTCGGTGAACTGGCGGAACGATACGAGCCTTACGTCCCTTTTGTCGGACATGCCCTTGAGGGCTTCCTCCACGGCGTCCATGTAGATGCCGCCGTTCCACTCCTCGAAGTGGTTGCCGATGAAGAGCGGGGCCCGGTTGGTCTCGTAGGCCCGGCGGAAGCCGCCGAGGTAGGTGGCGGTGGCCTGGGTGCGCCAGGCCGGGTAGTTGGCCGGGACGCCCCGCGTGGTGTTCTTCGACTGGTTGGCGAGGATGTTGTAGTCCATCGACAGGACCTCGAAGGAGTGCCCGGGGAAGGGCAGGGACTGCAGCGGCAGGTCCCAGATCCCGGCCCGCTTCACCGGCCACTGCTGCAGACCGCCGGGCGAGCTGGAGTCGTAGCGCCATCCGAGCTTCCCGGCGGCTTCGAGGAGGTTCTCCTGGCCGAGGAGGCAGGGGGTGCGGGCGCCGACCAGCTCCTTGCGGTAGTCGAAGGGCAGCGGCGGAAGGTCGGTGAAGCCGGTGTTCGTCCGCCAGTTGGTGACGAAGGACACGGCCTGGTCGATCTCGCTGCGCCAGTCGGCGGCGCTCCACCTGCCGACGGAGCCGGAGCCGCCGCAGAAGTGGCCGTTGAAGTGGGTCCCTATCTCGTGCCCGTCGAGCCAGGCCTCGCGGACGTACGTGAGGGTGGAGCGGACGTTCCCGTCCTTGAGGTAGCCGATGTCCGAGGCGCCGACCGGGTTGTTCGGCGGCTGGTAGAGGCTCTTCCTCGACTCGGGCAGCAGGTAGAGGCCGGAGAGGAAGAAGGTCATGGCCGCGCCGTGGTCCTTGGCGAGCTTGAGGAAGCGCGGGAAGAGCCCGTTGCCGACCTCCCCCGCGCCGTCCCAGCTGAAGACGACGAACTGCGGGGGCGTCTCGCCCGGCTGGAGGGGAACGGGCTTCTCCGGCTGGTTCGGCTGCGGTCCGGTGTCGGCGGTGGAGCCGTCGCCGATGGGCTTGGCCGGGGGCTTCCCGGGCTTGGGGTTCCTGACCGGCCCGGGGGTGCCGGGCTCGGCCCCGCCGGGAGAACCGCAGCCGGCGATACCCGCTGCGGCGGCCCCGAGTCCGAGTCCGAGCACTCCCCTTCGCGTGAAGTCGCGCATCTCACCGTCCCCGTCGTCACCCGCACAGCTCATGCCATTGCCCACATAAACGGACAATCCGTCAGAACTTGCGGCACTGGAACGGTGATTCCCGGCGCAACTTATATTTATTTAGGTAAAGCTGTAACGGTTCGTAACAGACTGTCGATCAAGTCGCCAGACGGTCAGACCGTCAGGCGCTCAGGCGCTCAGGCGGTCAGGCGGTCAGGCGGTCAGGCGCCGAACGCCTTCGACGCACCCTTCACCGGCTTCGCCCCGGCCAGCAGGTGCGCCGGAACCAGGTCCCGGGCCGGCTCGCTGTACCCCACCGACACCAGTTTGTCCCCCTGGAAGGTGAACGAGGTCAGCGAGGCGAGCGTGCACTGCCGGCGGCGCGGGTCGTGCCACAGCCGGCGCTTCTCCGCCCAGCTGCGCACGATCCAGATCGGCAGCTGGTGGCTGACCGCCACCGCCTCGTGGCCGCGGGCCGCATCGCGCGCCGCCTCCAGCGCGCTCATCATCCGGACCACCTGGTCGACGTACGGCTCGCCCCAGGAGGGCCTGAACGGGTTCGTCAGGTGCTTCCAGTTGCCCGGCTTGCGCAGCGCGCCGTCGCCGACGCCGAAGGTCTTGCCCTCGAAGACGTTCTCCGCCTCCAGCAGCCGCGCGTCCGTCGCCGGCTCCAGACCGTGCGCCCTGGCGATCGGCTCCGCCGTCTCCTGCGCGCGCTCCAGCGGCGAGGACACCACATAGGTGATGTCCCGGCCCTTCAGGTGCTCCGCGACCCGGTCCGCCATCTGCCGGCCGAGGTCCGAGAGGTGGTAGCCCGCACGGCGCCCGTACAGGACCCCGTCCGGGTTGTGCACCTCGCCGTGGCGCACCAGGTGCACGACGGTGATGCCGTTGGTCGGGGCTGTGCTCATGCGGTGGCCTCCGCGGCGGCCCGGGCGGCGGCGGGCAGGGCCGCCGCGATCCGCTCGATCGCCTGCTCGTCGTGGGCGGTGGACACGAACCAGGACTCGAACGCGGACGGCGGCAGGTAGACGCCCTGCGCCAGCATCGAGTGGAAGAACGCGTTGAAGCGGAAGCCTTCCTGCTTCTTCGCGTCGTCGTAGTCGCGGACCTCGTCCGCGGTGAAGAAGACGGAGAACATGTTGGACGCCGTCTGCAGACGGTGCACCACGCCCTCCTTGGCCAGCGCCGCCGTCACCAGGCCCTGGATCTCCTTCGAGACCGCGTTCACCTTCTCGTACGCCGCGTCGTCCAGCAGTCGCAGCTGCGCGAGACCCGCGGCGGTGGCGATCGGGTTCCCGGACAGCGTCCCGGCCTGGTAGACCGGCCCGGCGGGCGCGAGGTGGCCCATGACGTCCGCGCGGCCGCCGAAGGCCGCCGCCGGGAAACCGCCGCCCATGACCTTGCCGAAGGTCATCAGGTCCGGCTTGACCCCGTCCACGCCGTACCAGCCGGCGCGCGAGGTACGGAAGCCCGTCATGACCTCGTCGGAGATGTACAGGGCGCCGTTCTCGCGGCAGAGGTCGGCGAGCCCCTGGTTGAACCCGTCGAGCGGGGTCACCACGCCCATGTTGCCGGGCGCGGCCTCGGTGATCACACAGGCGATCTCGCCGGGGTGCGCGGCGAACGCCGCCCGTACCGCTTCGAGGTCGTTGTACGGCAGCACGATCGTGTCGCCGGCCTGCGCGCCGGTGACGCCGGGGGTGTCCGGCAGCGCGAAGGTCGCGAGACCGGAACCGGCGGCGGCCAGCAGCGCGTCCACGTGGCCGTGGTAGCAGCCAGCGAACTTCACGACCTTGGCCCGGCCGGTGAAGCCGCGCGCCAGGCGGATCGCCGACATCGTGGCCTCGGTACCGGACGAAACGAGCCGGACCTGCTCGACGGGCTCGATCCGGGCCACGATCTCCTCGGCGAGCGCGACCTCGCCCTCGCCGGGCGTGCCGAAGGAGGTCCCGCGGGCGACGGCGGCCTGGACGGCCCCGATCACCTCGGGGTGGGAATGGCCGAGGATCATCGGTCCCCACGAGCACACGAGGTCGACGTACTCGCGACCGTCGGCATCGGTGAGGTACGGACCGGTCCCGGACACCATGAACCGGGGCGTACCGCCCACGGCGCGGAAGGCGCGCACGGGAGAGTTCACGCCGCCGGGGGTCACGAGGGAGGCGCGCTCGAAGAGCGTCTGCGAAACTGGGGCTTCATACGGGTACGGGTAGCTCACACCAGCCATGGTCTCAGAGGCCGCGACAGACTTGCGGGCGGGCGTTTCACCGCGTCGCCGCGGGGGAGGTCACTGCCATGATGATCAGGCTGCGTGGCGGGGGCCGCGGGGCCGGGGCGAGCAAGACCAGTCGGGTGGAGATATGCAACGCGGTGGTGGACCGGGCGAGGGTACGGGCGACCTCGACCCGCAGCGCGCCCGCGAAGCCCGCGAGGCCCGCCGCCGGGGCAAGCACCGCAGGCGCGCGGCGGAGGCGGCGGCCGAGTCCGTACCGGGGCCCACGCTGCCGTCCGACGACGACGACCTGCCCAGGGGCGGCCGGGGCATGGGAGTGACGTACAAGTACTTCGGCGCGCCCGACGGCGCGACGGCCGCCCGCGTCCCGGTCACGATGCGCCCGGAGGAACTCGGCGGCGACGAGCTCGGCATGGGCGGGCTCTTCAGCAAGATCAAGCCGGAAACGGTGGCCGCGATGGTCCTGACCGGCATCGAGGGCATACCCCTCCACAAGGTCCCGCCGCTGGAACTGGTCGTCCTGCACCCCGACTACGCGGTGGTCAAGCTCCCGATGACGGTGGTCGACCCGCTGCGCGGGATCGGCGAGGAGTCGGTGGGCGCGGCGGCCTTCATCTGGTCCACGGTCCCCGACCGCGGCGGCCCCAGTGACGCGTTCAACGTGTACCAGTTGCTCCACGAATGGCAGGACTTCTCCCACCGTCTCCACGAGAACGGCCACCAGGCGTACTGCCTCGTCTGGCCCTGATCCGGCCGTTCCCGCGGGCGCACCGGATCAGTCCCGCGCGTGCTCGTTCCACGCGCGGAGCTTCTCCGGATTGCGGACCGCCCAGATCGCGGTGACGCGACCGCCGGCGGTCTCGAACGCGGCCACGGTCACGGAGATCCCGGTGTGCTGGGCGACGAGGCCGGGGCGGCCGTTGACCGTCCGTTCCAGGAGGGTCAGCCCCGGGGCCTTGCCGGCGATGTGGATCAGGTACTGGGCGATGTTCCTGCCGCCCTCGACCGGGCGCAGGACGGTGCCGACCATGCCGCCGCCGTCGGCGGTCATCGTGGCGTCCGGGTCGAGGAGACCGACGAGGGCCTCGATGTCCTTGGCCTCCCAGGCCTCCTTGAAACTGCGTACGAGACCGGCCTGTCCGGCCGCCGGAGCCACGTCGGTGCGCGCGCCGCGGACGCGCCGGCGGCCCGAGGAGGCCAGCTGCCGGCAGGCCGCGGGCGAGCGGCCGACGATCCCGGCGACTTCGGCGAAGGGATAGCGGAAGACGTCGTGGAGGACGAACGCCACGCGTTCGGCGGGCGTCATCGACTCCAGTACGACGAGGAAGGCCATGTTCACCGACTCGTCCAGGGTGATGCGGTCGGCGGGGTCGGCCGGTTCGGCGCCCCCGCCCGCCCGTACGCCGGCCCACTCCGAACGGTCCGGCAGCGGCTCGGGGATCCACGCCCCGACGTAGCGCTCGCGCCGGGCCCGCGCCGAGCCGAGCACGTCCAGGCAGATCCGGCCGGCGACCGTCGTCAGCCAGGCACCCGGCGACTCGACGGCCTCCTGCTGCCGCGGCGACATCGCGTACCAGCGCGTGTAGGCCTCCTGCACGGCGTCCTCCGCCTCGGCCACCGAACCGAGCAGGCGGTAGGCGACGTTGATGAGGCGCCTGCGCTCCTCGATGACGGTGCCCATGGTCGCGTCCGCCCCCGCTCTCTTCCTCTTCTTCCCCGCCCCCGACGCCCCGCCTCACATTTCACGGGGCTGCTTCGTCGAACAGCCGAGACACTACCGATCACCGCCGCGAGGCAGAACAGGGGTTTCCACCATGGCCGTTGAGACAGTTGAGAAGACGGCAGCAAGGCGTGGCTCCGCCTTCACGAAGGCCGCGATCGGCCTGCAGGCGCTGACCCTCCTCTTCCAGGCGGTCAGCGCCGGCCTGCTGCTGTCCACCTCCTACGGCGAGACGCTGCACGGCGTCGGCGCGCGCGTGACGTACGGCGCCACGATGCTGTACGTCGTCGCCGCCGTCCTGGCGTGGAAGCCGGGCGGGGGATCGCCCCGCCCGGTCCTCTACTCGACGGGCTTCCTCGTGCTGTCCTCGGTGCAGGTGGTGCTCGGCATAGCGCACGAGCCGGCCCTGCACGTGCCCCTCGGCGTCCTGATGTTCGGCCTGACCGTGCTGGACCTGGGCCGGGTCCTTACTACGACTGCTTCTTCCAGAGCGTCACTTCGGTGAGATAGGTCGGGATGTCGTAGAGCTTGTCGGTCGAGGGCTCGACGGCCATGATCTTCACCATCGCCAGGTTGCCCTTGGTCGTGACCGTGCAGAGCAGATCGCCCTTGACGATGGTGCTGTCCGCTCCGGTCAGGGCCTGCGAACCCAGCTTGTCGGGAATCGGGTTCGTGGCGGCCCCGACCGCGCACTCCTCGGGGGTGGGCCCCTTGCTCTTGCCGAACGGCGTCCCGCTCTTGACGGCGTCGAACCCCATCGTCAGCTCGCGATTGCTGCCGGACATCTCACCGAACGGCGCCACCTTGGGGAAGTCCAGGTCGACCTCGTTGTACTTGCCGAACTCCCTGGGAGCCAGGAACTTCACCGGGGTGTCCTTGAACACCACCGTCCAGGCGGGGCCGGCGGGGGACTGGGGCGCGGCGGACGCCGGGGCCTGGCCCTGCGCCGCGGACGAGGAGGGCTTCGGCTGGTCCGCCGCCTTGCCCTCGGACTTGGCCTCCGCCTTGCCCTTGCCGTCGTCGCGGCTGACGTACCAGGCGCCGCCCGCGATCAGGACGACGGCCAGGACGCCCGCGCCCGCGATCAGCGGCACCCTGCTGCGGCCGCCGCCGGCGGGGCCGGGGGCCGCGGGTACGGCTCCGTAGGCCGCCGCGTGCGGGCCCGTCGCCGCATGGGTCGGGGCGTACGGCTGCGGGGCGTAGGGCTGCTGGGCGGCGGGGACCTGCGCGGCCGGCTGCGTAGGCGCGTACGACGGCGGGGCGGACGGCGCGGGGGCCTGCGTCGGCGCGTACGACGGCGGGGCGGACGGCGCGGGGGCCTGCGTCGGCGCGTACGACGGCGGGGCGGACGGGGCTCGGTGGGCGGGGACGGGCGGGGTCTGCGGCTGCGGGGGCGCCTCGGCCAGCCGCTCCCGGCGGGCCGTCTCCGCCGTGACGGCGGCGGGCAGCCAGTCCTGGAAATCGCGCAGTGGGCGCCCGGCCAGCCGCTCGCACCACTCGGCCAGCTCGGCGGTCCCGGGCCGCCCGGCGGGGTCGGCCGTCAGGCAGCGCTCCAGCAGGGGCCGCAGCCGGTCCGGGTAACCGCTCAGGTCCGGCGCCTGCTGCGGGGTGTTGGCGATCGAGGCGGCGATCGAGAGGCCCGAGCCGTCGCCGTACGGGTGCCGTCCGGTGGCCACGACCGCGGCGATCAGCCCCAGCGCGAACACGTCGGTCGCCGGGGTGACCTCGCGGCCCAGCGCGTGCTCGGGCGACATGTACTGCGGGGTCCCGATGAACCCGCCGCTGCGCGTGAGCTGGGTGGCGTCCGTCGCGCGGGCGATACCGAAGTCGATCACCCAGGGGCCGTTCGAGCCCAGCAGGATGTTGCTGGGCTTCAGGTCGCGGTGGATCACCGACGCCGCGTGCACGGCGTGCAGGGCCCGCGCGGTGCGGCCGATCAGCTGGAACACGGCGGGCAGCGGGAGCGGCCCGTGGGCGGCGAGCGCGTCGTCCAGCGCCAGCCCCGGCACGTAGGCGGAGGCGAGCCAGGGCTGTTCGCCGCTGGTGTCGTGGTCCACGACCGGCACGATGTGGTAGCCCTGCACGCGGCGTGCCGCCTGCACCTCGCGCTCGAAGCGGGCCCGGAAGTCCGGGTCCTGGGCGAACTCGCGCCGGATGACCTTCAGTGCGACCGGCTGGTTGCCCCGGGTCCGGGAGAGGTAGACCGATCCCATGCCGCCCTCGCCGATGCGCGCGAGCAGCCGGTAGCCCGCGATCTCCTGAGGATCGTCCGGTCCCAGCGGTTTCAGCACGGACGGTCCGGCGTTCGAGGCGGTCGCCATCAATTCCCCCTAGATGATCACGGAGTTGCGATCGTATAGGGGTTCGCCGCAGGCCCCGCAAAACCCTTCGGCGGCTGAGACGGGGGCACCTATGCTGCGGCGGTGACCTCTCCCGCCGCCCCTTCCGGACCCTCGCGCCGCGCGCTCGTCGTACTGATCGCGCTGCTCGTCGCGGCGTTCGCCGCCCTGGGGGCCTGGCGGTGGTGGGACCGTGCGCAGGACGGCGAGTTCCGTGCCGATCCGGACTTCTGCCGGCTCGTCACTCCCGAGACCGTCCACCGGCTCGTGCCGGAGGCTTACGGCGGGCGCGCCGACGCGGCGTCGTGCAACTGGGCCGCCCCGCGCGAGAAGGGCTCGTACCGGGCCGGCGTCCATCTCTTCGCGAGCCGCCTCACCGTCGACCTGGCCCGCAAGGACATGCGGGAGCAGCGCACCGGCGGCGAACTCGGCTGGGAGAAGGGCACTCAGGAGGAGCTGTCCGGCCTCGGCGACGAGGCGTTCCTGCGCTTCCGGCCTCCCGCTCCCGGCAAGGCGATCACCGCGCAGGTCGTCTTCCGCCGCAGCAACATGGTGGTCTCCCTCGCCTACGCCCGCGACGACGACGACCGTGAGGCCGCCCGCGCCGGGGCGCTCGACGCGGCCCGCGAGGCCGCCGCCCGGCTCAGGGGCTGAGCGGCCTCACGGGCGGACCGGAGTATCCGGAGCGACCGGGCGTCACCACTACGCCAGGAGCTTCGCCTTGGCGCGGTCGAACTCCTCCTGGGTGATGTCGCCCTTGTCCTTGAGCGCGGCGAGCTTGTGCAGTTCGTCCGCCGAACCGCCACCGCCGGTGCCGGCCGTCTTGCGGACGTAGTCCTGGAAGGCGGCCTCGCTCTCCTTCATCTGCTTGGCGTCCCGCTCGGCCATGCTCTTGCCCCGGGCGATGAGGTAGATGAAGACACCGAGGAACGGGAGGATGATCACGAAGATCAGCCATCCCGCCTTGCCCCACCCGCTCATGCTGTGGTCACGGAAGATGTCCGTGATGATCTTGAAGAGCAGGAAGAACCAGAGGATCCAGAGGAACAGCCACAGCATCGTCCAGAAGAGGTTGAGGAGCGGGTAATCGTCCATGCTCGACTCCGATCATTTCCGCCCGAATGCGGATCTTTCACCCTTCCCATCCTTGATACCGTCCGATGATCCGAGTCGCACGCCGAGCAGAAGACCCCTGACGATGGGCACATGAGCCTCCCGGACGACTGGCATCGGCGCCGCATCGTCGCCGGCCACCTGCTCCGTTCGGTGGCCTCGGTCACCGCGCTCACCTGGCTGTACTACGTGATCCCACTGGACAAAGGGGTGGGTTTCGGCACCGTCCTGATGCTGCTCGCGGGGCTGGCCGTGTTCAGCCTGGTGATCGTCCGGCAGGTCGACGCCATCGCCCGTTCGGAGTATCCGAGGCTGCGGGCCATCGAGGCCCTGGCCACGGCCGTGCCGTTGTTCCTGGTGCTGTTCGCGGCGGTGTACTTCCTGATCTCCGCGGAGTACCCGGACTCCTTCACGGAACCGCTGGACAGGACCGACGCCCTGTACTTCACGGTCACCGTGTTCGCGACGGTCGGGTTCGGGGACATCGCACCCGTCTCCCAGGCCACGCGCGTGCTGACCACCACGCAGATGGTCGCCGACCTGATCGTGGTCGGCATCGTCGCCAAGGTGCTCTTCGGCGCGGTCCAGGTCGGGCTGCGCAGGAAAGGGGTCGAGGGGACGGACCCGCCTCCGTAGGCTGCGGGCATGGTGGAACACGGGTACCCCGAAGGCCCTGCCGTTCGTCTGGCGCCCTGGACGGCGGACGATTTCTGGCTGCTGGAGCGCAAGAACGAGCCCGTCATGACCGAGCACCTCGGCGGCCCGGAGACCGCCGCGAAGCTCGCCGACCGCCAGCGGCGCTACGAGGCCATGAGTGCCCGGGAGCCGGCCGCCGGGCGGATGTTCCGGGTGGCGCTGGAGCCGGCCGGCGAGAGCGTCGGGACCATCGGCTTCTGGGAGCGGGAGTGGCAGGGCGAGCCGGTGTACGAGACCGGCTGGGGAATCCTGCCCGAGCACCAGGGACGGGGGCTCGCGGTGGCCGCCCTGCGGGAGCTGGTCCGGTACGTCCGCACCCACGGCTCCCCCGCCCGCGAGACCCTCCGCGCCTTCCCCGGCACCGGCCACACGGCCTCGAACGCCGTGGCCCGCCGGGCGGGTTTCGTCCGGCTGGGCGAGGTCGATTTCGAGTACCCGCCCGGGTTTCCGCATCCGAGCAACGACTGGTGCCACCGGCTCAGGGGGTGAGGGCCGCCCCCCGCACGGCCCTCACCCACCCCACGCACCGCACCCACCCCACGCACCTCACGCGGTCAGGATGATCCGGCCCCGCACGCCGGGGGCCGCCAGCCGCTCGTGCGCCTTGGCGGCGTCCGCGAGGTCGAAGACGTCCGCGACCCGCAGCGTGAGGGCGCCCTCGTCGACCAGGGAGACCAGGCGGGCCAGGTGCTCCCCGTCCGCGGCCACCTCCTGCTCCACCACCCGCACCCCGCGCTCCGCCGCCGGGGCGTGGTTCGGGATCACCCCGACGTAGACGCCGCCGTCGCGGACGAACCCGAGCGCGGCCTCTCCCAGTACGGCCGTGTCCAGCACCCCGTCCACCGGCTCGGCCGGGGCCTGGCCGCGCCCTACGAAGCCGGTCGCGCCCAGGGAGCGCAGATACGCCTCGTCGTCGGCGCCCGCCAGGGCGGTCACCGCCAGCCCGGCCCGCACCGCGAGCTGGACCGCGAGCGCTCCGACCACCCCGGCAGCGCCGGTGACCAGCACCGAGGCGCCGGGTGCGAGGCCGAGCAGCTCCACGGAGCGGGCCGCGGTGAGCGCGGCGAGCGGGAAGCCCGCCGCGGTCGTGGTGTCCACGGTCACCGGTGCCGCGGCGACGGCCGTCGCGTCGAGGACCGCGTACTCGGCGTGCGTGCCCAGCGGCTTCACCGTCCCGTAGTGCAGCCCGACGACCTGCTGCCCCACGGTCCAGCCGGCCACCCCGGCACCGACCTCGTCTATCTCCCCCGCCACGTCCCAGCCGAGGCCGATCCGCTGCCCCTCGCCGCCGAAGACGCCGGCGCGGACGCCGCCGTCGACCGGGTTGAGCCCGGCCGCCCGGACCCGGATGCGGACCTGGCCGGCCTCCGGGCGCGGCACCGCCACCTCGACGACCTGGACCTTCTCGGGACCGCCGAAGCCGTCCACGACCACTGCCTTCATCGTTGCGCCGCTCATGATTTCTCCCCGTCGTGCTCGTAGAACCGTTCGTTCCTGGTGAGCACTAACCTAGGGAGAGGTACTCTCTTTTCGTAAGTACGTACTTTCGGGTGCGTACCCGACCCGGAAGTGGGGCACCCATGGCCACCCGCACCGCCGCGGCCCGCCGCGAAGAAGCCCGCCACGCCTACGACGCCTTCCTCAAGGAATGCCCCACCGGGCAACTCCTGGCCCGCATCAGCGACAAGTGGGTCGGCCTCGTCGTCAGCGCGCTGGCCCAGGCCGACGACCGCTCCATGCGCTACAGCGACCTCGGCCGCAAGATCCCCGGCGTCAGCCAGAAGATGCTCACCCAGACCCTGCGCTCCCTGGAACGCGACGGCATCGTCACCCGCACCGTGACCCCCACCGTCCCCGTCCGCGTCGACTACCGGCTCACCGAACTCGGCGCCGACCTCGGCTGCCTGCTCTCCTCCGTGAAACTCTGGGCCGAGAACCACTTCGACAAGGTCACCGCCCACCGCGAGGCCTACGACGAAGCCGCGGCGGGGCGGTAAAACCCCGGCGCCCACCACCCCCGCAGTGGCATGCTGACAAGGTGAACGGACCCGGCATTCAGCTCACCCTCGCCCCCGACCTGCGCCTCTTCGCCGCACCCAGCAGGCGCGCGGACCGCGTACCGACGGCCACCGACGGCGCCTCCAGCCTCGGACACGTCGTCGAATCCGCCGGGGTCCCGCTCACCGAAGTCGGCCGCCTGCTCGTCGACGGCCACGAGGTCCCCTTCTCGTACGTCCCCCAAGACGGCCAGAACGTCGAGGTGTTCGGCGTGGAGCGGCCCCAGCGCGTGGGCGGCGCCCCGCTCCGCTTCCTCCTCGACGTCCACCTCGGCACCCTCGCCCGCCGCCTGCGCCTGCTCGGCGTCGACGCCGCCTACGAGAACGAGGACATCGGCGACCCGGCCCTCGCCACCCGCTCCGCCGCCGAACGGCGCGTCCTGCTCTCCCGCGACCGCGGACTGCTGCGCCGCCGCGAGCTCTTCGCCGGCGCGTACGTCTACAGCGACAACCCGGACGAGCAACTGCGCGACGTACTCAGCCGGTTCGCACCCGATCTCGCGCCGTGGACCCGCTGCACCGCCTGCAACGGGCCGCTCCGCGACGCCGACAAGGACAGCGTCGGCGACCGCCTGGAGCAGGGCACGCACCGCTCCTACGACGTGTTCGCCCAGTGCACCGCCTGCGAACGCGTCTACTGGCGCGGCGCCCACCACGCCCGCCTGGAGCGGATCGTGGACGAGGCCCTCACCGAATTCGGCACCGCGGAGCAGGCACAGGCTCAGAAGGCGTAGGCGTCACCGGTGTCCAGCGCGAGCACCACGTGCTCGTTGCCGGCACTGTCGCGGTCGGTGGCCCCGCCGTTCCACCACGTGTCCACCCGCACCACCACCTCCGACACCCGCTCCCGCAGTCCCAGCGCCAACCCGATGTGCCGGCCCCGGCCGTGCAGCGCCATCGGCCCGGTCTCGCACACCACCTCGCGCAGCCCCGCCCGCGCACAGCCCGCCGGCAGCGCCTGCCGGTCCGCGAGACCGGCCGACAGCCGCAGCCGCAGCGTCGCGTTCGGCACCGGTGACGGCCCGTCGTTCTCCGGCACCAGCCAGATCCGCAGCTGCGCCCCCGACAGGGCCACCCGGCCGTGGTACGACACAGCCGCCTCCGGCCCGGCCCCGGCCCCGAATCCGGGCAGAGCGGCCGCGGGGGCCGCCGCCCCCAGCGCCAGCAGCCCGGACAGTCCCGCCGCCACCACACCCGACACGGCAATACGGCGCATCGCCACCACCTCCTGATCGCGTCCTCGCGCGGAGGCTAGCCAGCACCGGCCCCAACCGGTCGGACCATCACACGAATGAGGGCGAGGCATACCCCCATCCGCCCACCGCCCCCTGCATAGGCTTCCGGCCATGCTGATCACCCGCTCCATCGCCCTGTTCACCCTCGCCGCCCTCCTGGAGATCGGCGGCGCCTGGCTCGTCTGGCAGGGCGTCCGCGAACACAGGGGCTGGGCCTGGATCGGCGCCGGGGTCATCGCCCTCGGCCTCTACGGCTTCGTCGCCACGCTCCAGCCCCAGGGCGACTTCGCCCGCGTCCTCGCCGCCTACGGCGGGGTCTTCGTCGCCGGATCCCTCGCCTGGGGCGTCGTCGCCGACGGCTACCAGCCCGACCGCTGGGACGTCGCCGGAGCCCTCGTCTGCCTCGCCGGCATGGCCGTGATCATGTACGCGCCACGCGGCCGCTGAGCCCCGCCCGGCCCGCCTATGCTGGCGAGTATTCGACCGTACGAACGACCGGCACGCGCCCGACCGAACCGAGGAGCCCCCGACATGAGCACGACCACGGCCACCCGCACCGCCGTCGTCACCGGAGCGAGCAGCGGCATCGGCGCGGCCACCGCCCGGCAGCTCGCCGCGGCCGGCTACCACGTCGTCCTCACCGCCCGCCGCAAGGACCGCATCGAGGCCCTCGCCGCCGAGCTCACCGCGGCCGGCCACTCCGCCACGGCCCACGCCCTCGACGTCACCGACCGGCCCGCCGTCGACGCCTTCGCGGCCTCCCTCGACCGCTGCGACGTCGTCGTCAACAACGCGGGCGGCGCCCTCGGCGTCGACCCCGTCGCCACCGGGGACCCGGCCGACTGGCGCACGATGTACGAGACCAACGTCATCGGCACCCTCAACGTCACCCAGGCCCTGCTGCCCGCGATCACCGCCTCCGGCGACGGCACGGTGGTCGTCCTCTCCTCCACCGCCGGCCACGCCACCTACGAGGGCGGCGCCGGCTACGTCGCCGCCAAGAACGGCGCCCGCGTCCTCGCCGAGACCCTCCGCCTGGAACTCGTCGGCCAGCCCGTGCGCGTCATCGAGATCGCCCCCGGCCTGGTCAAGACCGAGGAGTTCGCGAAGACCCGCTTCCGCGGCGACACCGAGCGCGCGGCCAAGGTCTACGAGGGCGTCGCCGCCCCCCTCACCGCGGACGACGTGGCCGAGACCGTCACCTGGGCGGTGACCCGCCCCAGCCACGTCAACATCGACCTCCTGGTGGTCCGCCCGCGCGCCCAGGCCTCGAACACGAAGCTCCACCGCGAGCCGTAGTCCGCGCCCCCGCGCTACGGGACCAGCCCGGCCGCCTTCAGGTGCGGCATGAGGGCGGCCGGCTTGAGCCCGGCCGCCTTCGCCGCGTCCAGCGCCCGCCGCAGGTCCGCCGCCAGGGTCGGCGTGAAGTGCAGCAGCACGATGTCACCGGCCGCCAGCTGCGGAGTGGGCGGCGTCCCGCTCCAGCTCGTGAAGTCGTACGTCCACGTCACGAGCGCCTTCACCCCGCACGCCTTCGCCGCGAGCCGTACGTCGTCGTTCACGGCCCCGTACGGCGGCCGCAGCAGCTTCGGCGTCCGCCCGAACACCGCCTCCAGCCGCTCCCCCGCCCCGCACACCTCGGCGTCCTTGCCGGCGGCGTCGAGCGTGGTCAGGTCCGGGTGGTTGACGGTGTGGTTCTCGACGCCCGCCCGCCCCTGCTCGGTGAGCGCCGTGAAGTACTGCGTGTCGTACGAAGTCGCCCCCGGCAGCAGGAACAACGACACCGGCACCCGCTTCTCCAGCAGGATCCGGGCCGCCTCCGGATCGTGGTTCCACCCGTCGTCGACGGTGATGAAGACGACCTTCTCCTGGGTCGGCACGTGCGACACGACGGGCGGCAGCCCCACTCCGGCCCGGGCGGACCCGGCCGAACCGGCCGAACCGTCCGAACCGGCCGAACCGGCCGAACCGTCCGACCCGTCCGACCCGGCCGCTCCCGCGGACCCGGCGGCCCCGAGGGCGAGCGACAACGACGCGAGAGCGGCGACAAGCACGCGAGATCTCCCCATGCCGCACACCCTGGTCTAGACCAACTCCCGCCGTCAACCCCCCGGTTGCCCCCTCCTCGGCCCCGGCACGGCCCCTACTTGGGAGTCCCCTCCGCCGAAAGCACTGGCGCATCAAGCGCGTTGCTGCCCACCACATCGGCCGGACCCCCGCCCGGGGGAACCTCGAACGACACGGTCACGCTCCGGCGCACGGTGGAGTTCCGCCACCACTCGCCCGCGCCCCCGATCATCGCGCCGACGTCACCCAGCTCGCCGCTGCCGTACTTGAACACCGCGTTGCGGCCGTTCCAGAAGTCGGTCCGCACGAAGGTACAGGTGACCAGGGACTTCCCGTCCGACAGCCGGACCACCGGCAGCTCCCCGCCGACCGCCTCCAAGGACACCCACTTGTCCACGTGCGGCGTCTTCTCGCCCAGCTCGTTGTAGGCGTCGACCACCCCACTGGTCAGCTCGCCCGGCACGAAGTGCTCGCTCTCCGGCTTGCCGTACCCCACCGACAGGCTCGTGTACTTCGCGTACCGCCCGCACACCTCCCGGTCCGCGGCAGCCGTGGGCGACAGGGCCACCGCACCCGCCGCGTCCCGCACGGGTGCGGCGATCTCCTTGTCCCTGAGCCGGAACCCGCCTATCTCGTTCGTGCGCGCCGGGTTCGGCGCCTCCGCCCGGTCGTTCACCCACGACGTGGCGGCCGCCTTCCACTCCCCGCCCGGCGCGTCCTGGACGAAGTAGTGGACGGCACTGGACCGCTTCTGCTCGGCACCCGCGAACTCACGGGTCAACACGGCGAACGACCTCGGATGGCCCGGCTGGTCCTTCTCCGCCGGGACGAGGAACTCCGGCCGGCCGAAGGAGTCGACCCAGCCCGCGTTACCGGCCCGCACCTTCAACAGGTCCACCCAGGCCCGGTTCTCCGCCAGCAGCGGCCCGGTCTCCACCGCGGCGAGGGCCTGCCCGTCCCGGCGGGCGACCGTGTCCCGGCGCTCCCAGGCGTACCGGTTGAACACCGCCTCGGCCTGCTCCTTGCCGATCACCATCGGCACCACCGGCACGGCCGGCCCGCTCGCCGGAGCCTTCCCGTCCGTCTTCGCGGACGTGCACCCGGCGACCCCGACGGCACACCCCACCGCTACCACGGCAACACCCGCCCGCAGCCGCCGACCAGCCGAAAACCCCATCGCGGACCATCCCCCCACGGCACTCACCCATCAGGACCGCACCGCCGGCGGCCACAAATGCGAATACCGTACGGGCGGCCGTCACCGCAGGGTCAGCGGGGTCTCCGACTCGACGCGGGACAGCTTCTCCGGGTTGCGCACGTAGTAGAGGCCCACGATCCGGCCGTCCTCCACCCGCGCCGCCATGACCCCGTCGAGCTCGCCGTCCAGGTGCACGACCAGCGCCGGGCTCCCGTTGACCAGGGTGTGGCCGACCACGATCGGGATCCGGTTCTTGCTGAACCCGCCGATGAGGAAGCGGGACACCTTGTCGGCGCCGACGATCGGCCGCACCGCGGCCTGCTTGATGCCGCCGCCGTCGCTCATCAGGACCACGTCGGGCGCCAGCACGTCGAGGAGGCCCTGGATGTCCCCGCCGTTCGCCGCCGCCCAGAACGAATCCAGAGCCGCCCGCGTCTCGCTCTGCGACACCACCTCGCGCGGACGGCGGGCGTCCACGTGCTTGCGGGCCCGGTGCGCGATCTGGCGGACGGCCGCCGGGGTCTTGTCGACGGCCTCCGCGATCTCCTCGTACCCCACGTCGAAGACCTCGCGCAGCACGAACACGGCCCGCTCCGTCGGCGACAGCGTCTCCAGCACGAGCATCACCGCCATCGACACGCTCTCGGCGAGCTCGACGTCCTGGGCCACGTCCGGCGTGGTCAGCAGCGGCTCCGGCAGCCACGGCCCGACGTACGACTCCTTGCGGCGCGACATCGTGCGCAACCGGTTCAGCGCCTGCCGGGTCGTGATCCGGACCAGGTACGCGCGCTGGTCGCGCACCTGCTCCAGGTCCACCTCGGCCCACCGCAGCCAGGTCTCCTGCAGCACGTCCTCGGCGTCGGCCGCCGAGCCGAGCATCTCGTAGGCAACGGTGAAGAGCAGGTTGCGGTGGGCGACGAACGTCTCGGTCGCCGCATCGGCCACATGATCACTCATGTCTTGATCATCTCTCGCCCGGTCGACGCGCACTAGGCGATCCGCTCGACTACCGCTCGAACCCCCGCACCCTCGGCCGCCACCCTGGCCCGCACCAGCTCCTGGCGCTTGGCGGCGCTCCCGGCACGGTGCAGCTTGTACCCGCCGGGCCGGTGACCCTCCTCGGCCAGGTGCCTGACGACGCCCGTGCACACGGCCTCCTTCACCTTCGCGCCCAGCCGGCCGTCGATGTGCGCCCACACCGCGACATCGGCCCTGTTGGCGAACTGGAAGATGCCGGTACCCCGCCCGAGGCTGATGCACTGCGCCGCGAACGTCTGGTGCAGCTCCTCCGGCCGCTCGCCCGCGATCCGGCTGAGCACCGTGTCCGCGACCCGCGCACCCATCGGCATCGCCATCTGGCAGCTCATCCGCAGCGGCTGCCCCGACGGCGCTGCCGAATCCCCCGCCGCGAACACGCGGTCGTCATCGATGCTGGTCAGCGTCTCGTCGGTGAGCAGGCGCCCCAGCGCGTCGGTGCTCAGCCCGCTGCGCACGGCCAGGTCCGGAACCCCGAACCCGACGGTCCAGACGGTCACCGCGCTCGGCAGCACCCGCCCGTCGGCGAGCTCCACCGCATCCCGCGTCACGGCCGCCACCTTCGCCCCGGGGCCCTCCAGCACGCGCACCCCGAGCGCCGCGAGCCGCCCCGCCACCGAGCGGCGGCCGCGCGCGTGCAGGTACGGCCCGAGCACCCCGCCGCACACCAGGGTCACGGCCCGGCCCTGCTCGGCCAGCTCGGCCGCGGTCTCGATCCCGGTCGGCCCGGCCCCGACCACGGTCACCGCCGCGTCCGCGGGCGCCGCGCCGAGCACCGGCAGCAGCCGCTGCACGTCCTCCAGGGTCGCGACGGGGTAACCGAACTCGGCCGCCCCGGGCACCCCCGGATCCGCGCTCCCGCTGCCCACCGCGTAGACGAGGTAGTCGTAGCCGACGGCGTCCCCCTTCGCCAGCTCCACCCGCCGCCCCGCCGCGTCGATCCGCGTCACGGCGTCCACGACGAGCCGCACCCCGTCTGCGAGCACCTCCCGGAACCCGACGACGGCGTCCCCGGTCCCGGCGGCCAGCTGGTGCAGCCGGATCCGGTGCACGAACTCCGCACGCGGGTTGACCAGCGTCACGCTCACGTCCTCCCGCTGCGTCAGCCGGTTGGCCGCCATGACACCGGCGTACCCGCCACCGATCACTACGACATCCGTCTTGCCGCTCATGGTGTCTCCTAGGTCCGTCCCCATCGGGTCGACCACAAGACACCGCGGGGCGGATCCCTGTGACAGCACGTGACCCAGATCACTTCGAGTGGATACCGCCCGCCCGTGAAGACGAAGGGCCCGGACCACAGGTGGTCCGGGCCCCGCGTGCGGGCGTCAGCCCTTGATGCAGATGACCTGCTTGAGCTTGGCCACGACCTGCACGAGGTCGGTCTGCTGGTCGATGACCTGCTCGATCGACTTGTACGCGCCCGGGATCTCGTCCACGACGCCCGAGTCCTTGCGGCACTCGACGCCCTTGGTCTGCTCCGCCAGGTCGCGCGCCGAGAACTTCTTCTTCGCAGCCGTGCGGCTCATCTTGCGGCCGGCGCCGTGCGAGGCCGAGTTGAAGGACTTCTCGTTGCCGAGGCCCTTCACGATGTACGAACCCGTGCCCATGGAGCCCGGAATGATCCCGTAGTCGCCACTGCCGGCGCGGATCGCGCCCTTCCGGGTGACCAGCAGGTCCATGCCGTCGTACCGCTCCTCCGCCACGTAGTTGTGGTGGCAGCTGATCTCCTGCTCGAAGGAGACCTTCGCCTTGCGGAACTCCCTGCGGATGACCTCCTTGAAGAGGCTCATCATGGCCGCGCGGTTGTACTTGGCGTACTCCTGGGCCCAGAAGAGATCGTTGCGGTACGCCTCCATCTCCGGTGTGGCGGCCAGGAACACGGCCAGGTCACGGTCGACCAGACCCTGGTTGTGCGCGAGGCCGTGAGCCACACCGATGTGGTGGGCCGCGAGCTCGTTGCCGATGCCCCGGGAGCCGGAGTGGAGCATCAGCCAGACCGAACCCGACTCATCGAGACAGAATTCGACAAAATGGTTGCCGGATCCGAGCGTTCCGAGCTGTTTCATGGCGCGTTCCCGACGGAATTTGACCGTGTCGGCGATGTAGTCGAACCGCGCCCAGAGGTCGTCGTACCCCTGGACCGAGAAGCCGTACAGCCGCGCCGGGTCCACGGGCTCCTTGTGCAGGCCCGTCCCCACCGGAATCACCGACTCGATCCGCGCCCGCAGCTTCGACAGGTCCCCCGGGAGGTCGTTCGCCGTCAGGGACGTCTTCACCGCCGACATGCCGCAGCCGATGTCCACGCCCACCGCCGCCGGGCAGACCGCGTCCTTCATCGCGATGACCGAGCCGACCGTCGCGCCCTTGCCGTAGTGGACGTCCGGCATGACGGCCAGGCCCTTGATCCACGGGAGGCCCGCCGTGTTCTGCAGCTGGCGCATCGCGCTGTCCTCGACCGACGCCGGGTCGGTCCACATCCGGATCGGGACCTTCGCCCCGGGTACCTCTACATACGACATACGGAATCAATCCCCCGAAAACCACAGAAAAGTCGGAAAGCGCAAAAAGCCTCGCTCTTGGCCCTGAATGGGACAGGGGACCGGCGTCGGCACCAGCGTGTGCGGTAGACATTGTGTCCATCCGCGTCCGAGTCGCGGCAACGTATTTAAGGGGGCCAGTGGACGTGCAGCGCAAGGCGGCGGTACGGCGAGTCCTGCCCGGTATCGCGATGTTCGCCGCGCTCGCGGCCGGCGCGGGAGTCCTGACCGGGTGCACCGGCGGGGGCAACCCCGGCGGCGGCAGCGACGCCAAGGGCGGCGGGAACCAGGCCGCGCCCGCGCAGCCCGGGAAGTACCGCAGCCTGCCCTCCCCCTGCCGGGCCGGCGTCGACAGCAAGCGGCTCAAGGGGATGCTGCCGGTCCCGGACACGCTGCCAGCCCCGCAGCGCGACCAGCTGTACGCGGGCGTCGCGGACACCTCGTACGACGGCGACCGGCACGTCGGCTGCCGCTGGAACGCGCAGACGCCCGAGGAGACCCGGCTGCTGTCGGTGGTCTTCGAGCGCGTGGTCTCCTACGACCGCTCCGCGACCAGCGACGACGACAAGGCGCGGCAGGTGTACGTGCGCCGGGTGACCGACGCGCACCTGCCCTTCCCCACGCCCACCATCTCGGCGCCCGCGCCGGCGGCGACGCCCACGCCCACCCCGGCCGGCAGCGCGGCGGCGCCCCCCGCCGCGGCGCCCCCCGCCGCCGGGGCCCCCTCGCCGGGCGGGAGCGCGGCTGCGACTCCCGCTCCGTCCGCGCCCGTCGAGCTCGGGTCGCGGGTGCTGGAGGGGCTCGGGACCGAGGCCTTCATCGAGGACAAGCTGAGCCCGGCCGGGGCCAGCGCCGCGCAGTCGCGGACGGTGCGGATTGTGTTCCGCACCTCGAACGTGATCGTGACGGTGGAGTACAGCGTGCAGCCCGCACTGCCGGGCGTGGTCCCGCCGAGCGGTGAAACCCAGGACAGGACAAGGCAGTTGGCGCAGGCGCTCGTCGAGCGGTTCAACGAGTGAAGTGGGTTCGGCGCGCCGGTAGGTGACGGCGCGCACAGCATGCAGGCGTCGGGTCGGGCTACCGTTGCTCGGGTTCGCGTCCGAATTAGTCCGACCATCGCACCAGAAGGAAACATGCACCGATCTGCCTCGCGCCTCACCCGCGTTCTCGCCTGCGCAGCCGTCCCGGTGGTCCTCGCCGTCGCCGGCTGCTCCTCCGATTCGGGCAAGGAGTCGGGCTCGGGCAACAACAAGAAGTCCGGTTCGTCCGCGTCCGCGAAGCCGAGCGGCAAGGCTTCGACCGCCCTGGAGAAGGCGACGTACGCCGCGCTCCCGGACCCCTGCAAGGTGCTCCAGTCGGCGACGCTCGACACGCTCGTCCCGAAGGTGAAGGACAAGAACGGGGCGGCGGCCAAGTCGAACGACCTGGCCAGCCGGGCGGGCTGCTCCTGGAACGGTCTGGACGCGGACGGTCTGAAGGGCTCGCAGTACCGCTGGCTCGCGGTGAACTTCTCCCGCTCCGACTCGCACGCCTCGCTGGGCAGCGCCGACAAGCGCGCCGAGGAGCAGTTCAACAAGCAGGTCGAGCTCGCGAAGGCGACCGAGGGTGCGGAGAACCTGAAGGCCGAGCAGGCGGGTGGCATCGGCGACCAGGGGACGTCGGTCGTGTACTCGGTGAAGAAGGACAACGTCGACTCCTTCAACACGACGATCGTGGCGCGCACGCACAACGTGGTGATCACGCTCGACTACAACGGTGCGGCGTACGAGGGTGCCGGGGCGCCGGATCAGGCGAAGCTGCTGCAGGACGCGATCGTGGCGGCCAAGGAGGCCGTGGCCTCGGTGGAGACCGCGAACCAGCAGCAGGGTCAGCAGTCGCAGTCGCCGCAGCCCCAGTAGTGACGCCCCGGTAGTAACGGGGCCAGGGGAGCGGTGACTTCCGGTCGGGCTTACGCTGTGCCTGCCGCGGCTCGGTAAAGGCTCGGTAAGTACTGGGAAGTGCTCGACAAGGGGAGGGGATCACGGGTGGCCGCGATGCAGCTGACTCGTACCCACCGGATACTCATCGGTGTCGTGGTCGCCGGCGCCGTGGTCATCGCGGGGATCGGTTTCGCGGGTTCGTACTCCGCGGTGCGCGCCCTGGCGTTGAAGAAGGGCTTCGGCGACTTCTCTCTGGTGTTCCCGATCGGCATCGACGCGGGCATCTGTGTGCTGCTGGCGCTGGACCTGTTGCTGACGTGGATCCGGATCCCCTTCCCGCTGCTGCGGCAGACGGCGTGGCTGCTGACGGCGGCGACGATCGCGTTCAACGGTGCCGCGGCGTGGCCGGACCCGCTGGGTGTGGGCATGCACGCGGTGATCCCGATCCTGTTCGTGGTGACGGTGGAGGCGGCCCGGCACGCGGTGGGCCGGATCGCGGACATCACGGCGGACCGGCACATGGAGGGTGTGCGGATCACGCGGTGGCTGCTGTCGCCGGTGCCGACGTTCAAGCTGTGGCGGCGGATGAAGCTGTGGGAGCTGCGTTCGTACGAGCAGGCGGTCGGGATGGAGCAGGACCGGCTGATCTACCAGGCGCGTCTGCAGGCGCGGTACGGGCGTGCCTGGCGGCGCAAGGCGCCGGTGGAGGCGCTGATGCCGCTGCGGCTGGCGCGGATCGGTGTGCCGTTGTCGCAGACGGCTCCGGAAGGGCTGGCGGCGGCGGGGATCGAGCCGGCGCTGCTGCCTCCGGTGGAGCAGGGCGGCGAGGTGCAGGCGGCGGTGGAGGCGCAGGCGGGGCTGCCCGTGGCTCCGGCGCTGGAGGCCGCGGGTGCCGATGCGCTGCAGGCGCAGGCCGAGGCCCAGGCGCAGGCCTTCGCGCAGGCGCAGGCCTTGGCCTTCACGCAGGCGCAGATGCAGATGCAGGCCCAGATGCAGGCCCAGCAGCAGGCCCAGGTGCAGCCCGCGGTGCACGCTCCGGCGGCGTTCGCGGTGGAGCCGACGGCGATGCCGGCGGCGCACAACAGTGCGTGGTTCGCGGCGCCGGTGGCGCCGCAGGCGGCGTACGAGGGCGGGTACAACCCGCAGTACGTGGAGGGTCTGGAGTCGACTCCGGTGATGCCTCCGGCGGGCCCGGACGAGGAGCAGTTCACGCACCCGCGGGAGCAGGTGCCGATGCCGGCTCCGCGGGAGGAGCCGGAGGGCGCCGGGGAGGCCGCGGAGGCGCCGGACGAGGCGGACTTCGCGGAGGCCGCGTACAAGGTGTTCCGGGCGCTGGTCGACGAGCAGAACGACTTCCCGACGGCGGAGGCGCTCGACATACACCTGTCGGACGGTTACGGGGTGACGCACCCGCGCAGCGGTTCGCTGCTGCGGCGCATGATCCCGGCGTTCAAGCAGCGGTACCAGAAGGATCTGGAGAACGAGCACATCGCGTAGTGGTGTCCGCTCGCGCGGGAAGGGCCCGCACCCTTGAGGGGTGCGGGCCCTTCCGTCGTGTCGCGGGGCCTCAGGCGGCGAGGAGCTTGCGCACGCGGTCCGCGCCGACGGCGAGGAGCAGGGTGGGCAGGCGGGGTCCGGTCTCGCGGGTGACGAGGAGCCGGTAGAGGAGCGCGAAGAAGGTGCGCTGGGCGACCTTGAGTTCCGGGGTGGGCTTGGCGTCGGGTTCCAGCCCGGCCATGACCTTCGGGACTCCGTAGACGAGGGTGGTGAGCCCGTCGAGGGACCAGTGCGAGTCGAGTCCGTCGAGGAGCAGGCGGAGGGACTCGCGGCCCTCGTCGTCCAGCGACGTCAGCAGCTCGGTGTCGGGCTCGTCGCGTACGAGGGTGCGCTGGTCGGCGGGGACCTGGGTGGTGATCCAGTTCTCGGCGCGGTCCAGGCGCGGGCGCACCTCGTCGAGGGAGGTGAGGGGCTGCGAGGGGTCCAGGTCGGCCAGGATGCGCAGGGTCTGCTCGTCGTGGCCGGCGGTGATGTCGACGACGGAGGCGAGCGTGCGGTACGGCAGGGGGCGCGGGGTGCGCGGGAGCTCGTGGGAGGCGACGCGGACGGCGCGGGCGTGGGCGGCGGCGTCGGCGGGCAGGACGGTGCCGTCGGCGACCTTGGCCTCCAGCTTGTCCCACTCGTCGTAGAGCCGCTGGATCTCCTGGTCGAAGGCGATCTTGAAGGACTGGTTGGGCTTGCGGCGGGCGTAGAGCCAGCGCAGCAGCTGCGGTTCCATGATCTTCAGGGCGTCGGCCGGGGTGGGGACGCCGCCCTTGGAGGAGGACATCTTGGCCATGCCGCTGATGCCGACGAAGGCGTACATGGGGCCGATGGGCTGTTCGCCGCCGAAGATGCCGACGATCTGGCCGCCGACCTGGAAGGAGGAGCCGGGCGAGGAGTGGTCGACGCCGGAGGGCTCGAAGATCACGCCTTCGTAGGCCCAGCGCATGGGCCAGTCGACCTTCCAGACGAGCTTGCCTCGGTTGAACTCGCTGAGCTTGACCGTCTCGGTGAACTCGTCCTCGGTGCAGACGTAGGTCATCTCGGTGGTCTCGTCGTCGTACGAGGTGACCTTGGTGAAGTCCTTGCCGCACTCGCCGCAGTAGGGCTTGTAGGGGAAGTAGCCGCCCTCGGCGCTGCTGCCGTCGTCCTCGGCGGCGGCGCCGGAGCCTTCGGCGGCTTCCAGCTCGGCCTCGTCGACCTGCTTCTGCTGGGGCTTCTTGCCGCCCGGCTTCTGCTTGGTGCGGTACTGGTCGAGGATGGCGTCGATGTCGGCGCGGTGCTTCATCGCGAACAGGACCTGCTCGCGGTAGGTGCCGGCGGTGTACTGCTCGGTCTGGCTGATGGGGTCGTACTCGACGCCCAGCTCGGCCAGGGACTCGACCATGGCGGCCTTGAAGTGCTCGGCCCAGTTCGGGTACGGGGAGCCTTCGGGGGCGGGCACGGCGGTCAGCGGGCGGCCGATGTGCTGGGCGTGGGATTCCTCGGTGACGCCGGGGATGCCCTTGGGGACCTTGCGGTACCGGTCGTAGTCGTCCCAGGAGATGAGGTGGCGGACCTCGTACCCGCGGCGGCGGATCTCGTCGGCGACCAGGTGCGGGGTCATGACCTCGCGGAGGTTGCCCAGGTGGATGGGGCCGGAGGGGGAGAGTCCGGACGCGACGACGACCGCTTTGCCCGGGGCTCGGCGCTCCGATTCGGCGATGACCTCGTCCGCGAAACGGGAGACCCAGTCGGTCTCGGTGCTGCTCTGGGCGCTCTGAGCCACGACACGTCCTTCTATCTCGAATGCTGGCTTCGGCCATTCTCCCAGACGGAACGGGGCGCTCCGGGGTTGCTCCCGGCCAGTGATATGCCGCGAAACGAGGAGGCCCCACGTGGGATACTCGGCACTTGTCGGAACAACCAAGTGCACCCACCGGCACGACCTCACAGGAACGGCAGCTCATGGCCTCGGTCCCTTCCCTCGCTTCTTCCGTCGATCAGCGCGTCGCGGACGCCCTCGCCTCGGCCCTGCCGGAGGCCGGTGGCGCCGACCCGCTGCTGCGACGAAGCGACCGGGCCGACTTCCAGGCCAACGGCATCCTGGCGCTCGCGAAGAAGGCGAAGGCCAACCCGCGCGAGCTGGCGACGAACGTGGTCGAGGGCATCTCGACCGGTGACCTGATCCGGGAGATCGAGGTCTCGGGTCCGGGCTTCCTCAACATCACCGTCACCGACCGGGCGATCATCGAGACGCTCGCGGCCCGGGCGGGCGACGACCGTCTGGGCGTGCCGCTGGCGGCGAACGCGGGCACGACGGTGATCGACTACGCGCAGCCGAACGTCGCGAAGGAGATGCACGTCGGCCACCTGCGGTCCGCCGTGATCGGTGCGGCGATGGTGGAGATCCTGGAGTTCACGGGCGAGAAGGTGGTGCGCCGTCACCACATCGGCGACTGGGGCACCCAGTTCGGCATGCTCATCCAGTACCTCCTGGAGCACCCGCACGAGCTGGACCACAAGTCGGAGGGGGAGGCTTCCGGCGAGGAGGCCATGTCGAACCTCAACCGGCTGTACAAGGCCTCGCGCGCGCTCTTCGACTCCGACGAGGAGTTCAAGACGCGGGCCCGGGCGCGGGTGGTGGACCTGCAGGCGGGCGAGCCGGAGACGCTGGCGCTGTGGCAGCGGTTCGTGGACGAGTCGAAGATCTACTTCTACTCCGTCTTCAACAAGCTGGACATGGACATCCAGGACCCGGACGTGATCGGCGAGTCCGGCTACAACGACATGCTGGTCGAGACGTGCAAGCTGCTGGAGGAGTCGGGTGTCGCCGTCCGCTCCAACGGTGCGCTGTGCGTGTTCTTCGACGACGTCAAGGGCCCGGACGGCAACCCGACGCCGCTGATCGTGCAGAAGTCGGACGGCGGTTTCGGCTATGCCGCGACCGACCTGTCGGCGATCCGCGACCGTGTCGGCGAGCTGAACGCGACGACCCTGCTGTACGTCGTCGACGCGCGCCAGTCGCTGCACTTCAAGATGGTCTTCGAGACGGCGCGCCGGGCGGGCTGGCTGAACGACGACGTCAAGGCCGTCCAGCTGGCGTTCGGTACGGTCCTCGGCAAGGACGGCAAGCCGTTCAAGACCCGTGAGGGCGAGACGGTCCGGCTGGTGGACCTGCTCGACGAGGCCGTGGACCGGGCGACCGCGGTGGTCCGGGAGAAGGCCGACAAGGTGGGCCTGACGGAGGCGGAGATCGTCGAGAACGGCCAGTACGTGGGCATCGGCGCGGTGAAGTACGCCGACCTGTCAACGTCCGCGGCCCGTGACTACAAGTTCGACCTGGACCAGATGGTCTCGCTGAACGGCGACACGTCGGTGTACCTGCAGTACGCGTACGCCCGTATCCGCTCGATCATGCGGAACGCGGGCGAGCGGAAGCCGGCGGCGCACGCGGAGCTGGAGCTGGCGCCGTCGGAGCGGGCGCTGGGTCTGCACCTGGACGGCTTCGGCGAGCTGATCGGCGAGGCGGCCGCGGAGTACGCGCCGCACAAGGTGGCGGCGTACCTCTACCAGCTGTCCTCCCTCTTCACGACGTTCTACACGGAGTGCCCGGTCATCAAGCCGGAGCCGGAGCAGGTCGTCGCGGAGAACCGCCTCTTCCTGTGCGACCTGACGGCCCGCACGCTGTCGAAGGGCATGTCCCTGCTGGGCATCCGCACGCCCGAGAAGCTCTGACGCACGCGTACGAAGGCCCCGCCCCGGTGCACGCGCCGGGGCGGGGCCTTCGCGCGTGTGGCGCGGCCCACAGGAATGTTCCCTCTGCGGCCCTCCTCCTTCCGGTGACGGATTTTGCGCACCGAGGGCCGAGGGGGCTCATATGAACGTGAACGTGAACGTGGACGACACGGCCCAACGCCGTCGCCGTCGCCGGAGCGGATCGGCGGTGGCGGGGGTGCTCGCCTTCGACGGCGTGGTGCACCTGTACTGGGCGACCGGGGCCACCTGGCCCGCCGCGGACGCGCGGGGGCTGTCGCTCGCCGTCCTCGGCCTGGAGGCGCCGTTCACCCCACGCGTGGTGATCCCGCTGGCCGCACTGCTGCTGACGGGGGCCGGGAGCGTACTGGCGCGCTCCCGGGGGCGCGGGGGACGCCCGGCCCGCCTGGTGACGGGCGCGGTGGCCGCCGGTCTGACCGTACGGGGCCTCGCGGGCCTCGGCTGGGCGGCCGGTCTGCCGGCGAGCCCGGCCGGCAGCCCGTTCTACGCCCTCAACCTGCTGCTCTACACGCCGGTGTGCCTGACCCTCGCGTGGGCATCGGCCCGGCTGACGGGCGCCGGACCGATGGCGGCCGGTGCAGGCGGACCGGCAGCCCCCGGCCCAGCTGCGGCCCCGGTCCCGGGTGCGACCCCAGGCGGTCGCCGCCGCACCCGCACCACCTGACACGCGGCTCCTGCACGACCACGGCCGGGGGCAGGGGCGCTCGCCGCCGCGCCGACACCCGCGCCATCCGCGACCCGCGCCCCGGCCACGCGGCCTCGACCCGGCCCAAGCGGCCGCCGCCGGGCCCGCACCCGTACCCGTGCCGCCTGACACGCGGGCCGCTGCACGACCGCGGCCGGGGGCAAGGGCGGTCGCCGCCGGGCCCGGCTCGCTAGGAACGGCCGCTGCACTTCTTCATGGCCGCGTACGCCTCCGGCGATTCCTTCAGGCCGAGCCCTTCGAGCGCGTGGTCGCCCGTCCGCGGATCGGGATCGGGGAAGTCCGCGAAGCCTGCCGCCCGCATGCACGTGGTGAACGCCTGCTGCTGCGCGAGCAGTGCCGGGTCCAGCGGAGCGGCCGGCCGACGCCCCTCGCAGGCCGCCTCCGCCTCTTTTCGCTTGGCCGGATCCGCCTTCTCCCAATCCATAACCGGAATCCCTGAAGAGCTGCCTTTCACCGGCAGACCCTGTTCGGCGAGACATTGGAAAAAGTCGGCCGTCCTGGGGTCGACCTCCTTCTTCCCTTTCTCGGACGACGAAACGGAGAGCCCGGCCGCGCCCCGGGCCGGGGCAGAAGCGGAACCCTCCGCAGTGCAGCCGGACAGGGCCAAAAACGTCAGCGCAGCAGGTATGGCAAGAGATCGGGCACGCGGAAATGGCACAGCAAGCCTCCTCAGGCACCTCGTATCGCCGGACACCTTAGGTCAACCGGCAGGCCGAATTCCTGTACTCGCGGACAGTTGCGAGTCCCGCCGATGCGTGATCCACTCCATGGCGGTCGAAGCCCCGCCCGCAATGGCCACGATCCCGCATCCGAAATTGCGACAGTTTGTCCGAAAGGCATGACTGATGAAGCTTCGTAATTCCCTGCGCACCGTCGCGGCCGCCGGCCTCGTCCTCGGCATGGCCGCCGTCGGCGCCGGCTCCGCCTCCGCCACCGAAAAGGACGGCTGGCTCACCGACGGCGAGCTCGGCCTGTTCTGCTGGCAGGACCAGTCGAACTCGGTCTTCGACCTCTACGTGAACGACATCAACTTCTACGACGACAACTTCAAGGGAACGCGGAGCTGTTCCGGCCAGCTGACGGACAACAACACCGAGTCCTGGTCGAACCGCGACACCTACACGTGGAAGGTCTACACGGGGTCGGGCGGCCAGGGTTATCAGGCCAACCTCGCGGCCGGCGGCAGGGGCAACCTGAATTCGACGTTCTTCAACCAGATCTCCTCGGCCTTCTACTTCTAGGCCCGCGCGGGAAGCCGGCTCCGCCCTCCGTCCACCGGCGGAGCCGCCCCGCGCCCCCGGCCGCCTCCACGATCCGGAGCCCTCATGTTCCCGCCGCACGCCCCGCGCGCCGCCCTGGCGGCCTCCGCGGCCGCTCTGGCGCTCCTGCTGACCGGGTGCTCGCAGCCGGGCGACGGCAAGGCCGACCCCGACGCCGGCAAGGAACCCGCCATCGGCGAGGTGCCCACGCTGCTGGAAAGCCGGAGCCTGACCTTCCCCCTGGCCCCGTACACCGCGGACAACCGGCAGATCGCCCTGCTCGACGAGGCACAGGACGTGCTCATCGACCAGTGCATGCAACGCTACGGTTTCCGCTTCCAGCAGCGGCGGAAGGCCGACGCGACCGTCAAGCAGGACGAGAACCGGCGCTACGGGATCTCCGACCCGGCCGAGGCGGCCCGGATCGGTTACACCAACCCGCAGGCCGGCCAGACCGTGAAGCCCCCTCGGCCGGTCCTCGGCCCCAACGAGAAGCTGGTACTGAACGGCTTGGAGGTCGACCCGTCCCTCCCGGTCCCGATGAGCCAGGAGGAGGCCGAGAAGTCCGACGTGGCGACCACGGTCGTCGGCGGCCAGAAGGTCCCGGCGGGCGGCTGCCTGCGCGAGAGCGCCCTGAAGCTGTTCGCGCCCACGAAGGACACGGTGGACGGCATGGTCGCGCAGAGCTACGGGCTGGAGGCCTACGGCCGCGCCCAGAAGGACAGCCGGGTGGTAGCGGCGACCAAGTCCTGGAGCGCGTGCATGGAGAAGCACGGCTACGCCGGCTACACCGACCCGACGAGCCTGCCGCCGGGCATCACCGAGGCCAACATCGGCAGCCCGCAGGCGGTCACCGCGGCCGTGCAGGACGTGGAGTGCAAGCGGGAGACCAACCTGGTGGGCATCTGGTACACGGTGGAAGTCGCCTACCAGCAGCGGGCGATCGAGCGGAACGCGGAGACGCTGGACCTGGCGAGGAAGCAGCTGGACGCGCGGATGAAGCTGGCGGCGACCCTGCAGTCGTCGGGAGCCTGAGCCGCAGCGGCCCCGACCGCTCCACCGCTCAGCCCCCGGCCGCCCTCCGCCCGTCGATGAGTCCGGCCAGGCCGTCGAGCAGCCGGGCCAGGGCGAACCGGAACTGGAAGTCCGGCTCGTCGGAGCCCGTGAACGCGTCGGACTCCAGCAGCCGGGTCACCGCCGGATGGCTGTCCGGGCCGGTGAGCAGCCGCAGCGTGCGCACGTACTGGCCCACGACCTGGTCCGGTGAGACGCCGCTCTTGACGATGGCTTCCATCATGTCGGCGGCCATGGTCGCCTCGTTCCGCACGAGTCCGCCGATGAGGATGATCGTCGAGAGCTTCTCGCTCTCCCGCAGGCCGGTGCCCGCCATGGAGGCGAGCCCGCGCTCCATCCAGGCGAGCTGGTTCGGGGTGGCCGGCGGGGCGGTGATCGGGATGCGCAGGATCCACGGATTGGCCATGAGGACGGCGCGCTGCGCGTACGCCCACTCCGACAGGAGCTCCCGCCAGTTCCGGCCGTCGCCGCCGTCGGCGCCGTCGCGGCCGTCCGCTTCCGGCAGCGGCGGCGGGGTGCCGACTCCCGCGTCCGACATCAGGATGTACAGCTCCTCCTTGGCCGCGACGTACCGGTAGAGGGACATCGTCGAGACGCCGAGCTCCTTGGCCACCCGGCCCATGGAGACGGCGTCCATCCCCTCCGTGGCGGCGAGCGCGACGGCCGCCTCCACGATCCGCGGGACGGTGAGGGTGGGGCGGGGGCCCTTGCCGGGGCGCTCGCGCAGGCCCCAGGCCACCTCCAGGCTCGCGGGGAGCCCGGTGCCGTCGGCCGCCGATCCGTCCTGGTCCGCCATGGCGGCTCCCTCCCCTCTGCGTCCGTTCCGCCGTGTGCCGTTGACCCACATCCTAGTTCTGTGTATTACTTACGCAGTAGCGCGTAACCCATACGCAGAAGGGAGCGTGGTCCTGCATGACCGCGTACGACCCCAGCACCACCCGCGGCAAGGCCCGCGGCACCCGCCCCGGCCCGGATCTCGGCACAGGCCCGGCCCCCAGCACCGGCCCCGGCCCGGACCTCGGGATCCACGCCACCGGCCTGACCAAGTCCTACGGCGCCCTGCGCGTCCTCGACGGCATCGACCTCGCCGTCCCCCGCGGCAGCGTCCTCGCCCTCCTCGGCCCCAACGGCGCCGGGAAGACCACCACTGTCCGGATCCTCGCCACCCTCACCGAGCCCGACGCCGGCACCGCCCGGGTGGCGGGGCACGACATCGCCTCCGCGCGGGCCCGCGTACGCCGCTCCATCAGCCTCACCGGGCAGTTCGCGGCCGTCGACGCGCTCCAGACCGGCGCCGAGACGCTCCGGATGATGGGCCGGGTCCGCGGGCTGGGGCCCCGCGCCGCCCGGGCCCGGGCGGACGAGCTGCTCGAACGCTTCGGGCTCGCCGAGGCGGGCGCGCGCCCGGCCAAGACGTACTCCGGCGGCATGCAGCGGCGCCTCGACCTGGCCGCGAGCCTGGTCTCCCGACCCGAGGTGATCTTCCTGGACGAGCCGACGACCGGGCTCGACCCGCGCAGCCGCCAGGACCTGTGGGACCTCGTACGGGAACTGCGCACGGACGGGACGACCGTGCTGCTCACCACCCAGTACCTGGAGGAGGCCGACCGGCTCGCCGACCGCGTCGCGGTCCTCGCGGACGGGCGCATCGCCGCCGAGGGCACGCCCGCCGAGCTCAAGTCCCGGGTCGACGGCCACCGGCTGGACCTCACGCTCACCGACCGGGCCGCCTACGAGGCGCTGGCCCCGCGCGCCGTGCACCTCGCCCCGGAGGAGCTGACCCTGGGCCTCTCCACCGACGGGAGCGCCGCGCACGTACGGGCGCTGCTCGACGAACTCGACCCGGACCGCACCGCCGTCGACCGCTTCGCGGTCCGCACCGCCACCCTCGACGACGTGTTCCTCGCCCTGACGGGAGCCGAGCGATGACCGCCGCCACCCACGCCCTGTCCCTGGCGGGCCGCAGCCTGCGCATCAGCCGCCGCAGCCCCGACGCGCTGATCGCGGCGCTGATGCTGCCCGTGATGCTGATGCTGATCTTCGTCTACTTCTTCGGCGGCGCCATCGACACCGGGACCGAGTACGTGACGTACGTGGTTCCCGGCGCGATGCTGCTCTGCGCCGGGTTCGGGGCGGCGAGCACCGCCGTCAGCGTCGCGGACGACATGAGGAACGGCGTCGTCGACCGCTTCCGCTCCCTGGACATCGGCGGCATCCCGATCCTGGCCGGACACGTGGCGGCCTCCGTCCTGCGGAACCTGCTGTCGACCACCCTCGTGCTCGCCGTCGCCCTCGCCATCGGCTTCCGGCCCGAGGCCGGGCCGGCCGCCTTCCTGGCGGCGGCCGGGCTGCTGTTCGCGTACATCACGGCGATCTCGTGGCTGGCCGCCGTCCTCGGCCTGCTCGCCAAGTCGCCGGAGGCGGCGGGCGGGTTCACGTTCCTGATGATGTTCCTTCCGTACCCGTCCAGCGCCTTCGTCCCCATCGGGACCATGCCGGGCTGGCTGCACGGCTTCGCCGAAAACCAGCCGCTGACCCCGGTGATCGAATCCCTGCGCGCACTGCTGCTGGCGCAGCCCGCGGGGAACTCCCCCTGGGTGGCCCTGACCTGGTGCGCGGGCATCACGGCAACGGCCGTGACCCTCTCCGGCGCCCTGTTCCGCAGCCGCACGCGCTGACGGGGCGCCCGCTGACGGACCGCCCGTCGACGGACCGCCCGTCGACGGACCGCCCGTCGACGGGGCCCGCTGACGGTCCCCGCTCGGGGCGGAGCCCGTCAGCAGGCCCGTCCGCTCACCGGTTGAGCGGATAGGAATGACGGCCGGTGGCTTCGTCGATCTCGCTGTGGGCCTTCTGCAGCATCTGCGACGCGATATCCATGAGCGCCCGAGCGCCCGCGATCTCCTCGCCGACCCTCAGCTGTTCCGGGTCGGAGGGGTGGCGCAACGCGTACCCGCGCGCCTTGATCTCGGAGCCGTCCCCAAGCCTGACGAGGGCCGCCGCAGTGGTGCGGTGGCCGTCCTCGGTGAATTCGAGTTCCACATGCCACCCGACGAGTGTGGCCATGGTGCATCACCTCCAGGGGGTCACCCTGCTTCCAGGGTGCGCCTACGGGGTGCGGATCGCGAGCGGGGCCCTCTCCCCCTCGACCCCGCCCCCGGACCGGTGGCTGCCCACCCGCCCCGCACGGGGGTGGGGGCGGGTCGGGACAGCCCTGTGCGGCGGGGGTGGGGGCGCGGGTTCGGCGGTGCCCCGGCCGGCCGGCAGCGAGGAAGGGTTGGGGATTTCCCGTCAGTCCCATAGTCCTTCCGCGTCGGGCCGGCCTGTCAAGGGCGCTCCCTGCGGTCGCGTCGCTGCGCGATCGCCTGCGGCGACCCTTGACAGGCCGTCCCGCCACGGAAAGACAAGGACTGTCGGGAAACCCCCAAAGGAACGGGCCGGGCGGAAGAGCCCATAAGCGGCGCGGCCAGCGATGCGCGAGGCGGTCGAGGTGGGGCGCACTTGCCTCGGGCCGCCTGTTCGCCCTGCGGGCCGGGCAGTCGGCCGAGACCCCTCCCCACCTCGGCCACAAGAGCCTGAACGGCAGGAAGGGCGCGTCAAATCGCTACGCGCTCCTCACGTCTCGGCGTCTGACCCCCGTCCGGGGCTGATCACGCCCCAGATCGCTACGCGCTCCTCTTCGACGGCGTCCGACGACCGCCTGGGGCCGGACATAGGCCGCAAAAGGCCCCTTCAGGCCCTCAAT